>JBBSHK010000001.1:0-26558 GCA_038253185.1 Anaerolineae bacterium
ACGGGCGCGGGCGCGAACGCGGTGATCGGGTTGACCATTCGCGGCGCGCTCGCGGATTTGTACGGCGAAGAGATTGCGCAATCGGTACGCGTGCAATACGGCGGCAGCGTCACGGCAAAGAACGCATCCGAGTTTTTTGTGCAGCCGGAAATCGACGGTGCGCTGGTCGGCGGTGCGAGTCTCAAGGCAGAAGAGTTTATTGGGATTTGCAAAGCGTTGAAAAATTAGGTGATTTGGTGATTAGGTCATTCGGTCATTCCGTCAAATCATCTTTTGTTGATATCCTAATGACCTGTTGACCCAGCGTTTATGGAAATCCTGCTCTTTATCATCGCCTTCGCCCTTACACTTTTTCTCCAACGCTGGCTGCATCAACACATTCAAGGTTTGACCTTCGCGGTCACCGGCGATCCCGGCTGCGCGATGCGTTTGCTTTTTATTCTGCTGCTCCCCGGCGTGATCTTGCATGAAGGCAGCCACTGGCTCACCGCGAACATGATCGGCGTGCGTACGGGCAAGGTAAGTCTGGGTCTCTCGAAAGCGCGGGGCAAGCAGTTTTCACTCGGCTCCGTCAATGTCGAACGCACCGACTCGCTGCGCGAATCGCTGATCGGACTCGCGCCGTTCGTCGTTGGACTGGGCGCGATTCTCCTCATTGCGGGTTATGGCTTTGATCTCTGGCCCAACTCCGGGCTTTCGTTCAATCAGATGCTCGATCGCGTGCTCGCGAGCTCGAACGATTGGCTCACGTGGTTTGATTTGTATCTCGTCTTTGCGGTGTCCACCGCGATGATTCCGAGTGAATCGGACCGCGAGCCGTGGGGCGCATTGATTGTGACCTTCGGTGTGATCGGCGCGCTGTCGATTCTGTTCGGCTGGGCGCCGCGCATTCCCGGCGAATTATTTTCCTTCGCGCACAATGCCCTCAATGCGCTCACCTTCGCGTTCGGCGTGAGTGTGGTGGTGAACGGTGTGGTCGCGTTCGTGTTATGGATTTTAGAGTGGACGATTGGAAGTGTGACACAACGGAGAGTGAGGTACTAATTCACCACTGACGCGTGTTGCGCCAGACGTGGCGATTGCCGCGAGGTGCAATCACGCGTCAACAGAGACACAGAGAACGCGGAGGAAAAGATTTCAAAAATCCGGAATTAAAACCTTTTTAGTTCTCTGCATCTCTGTGGTTAGATTCCATTCCGTCTTAGCCGCACCAACACCGCCAGCGCGCCGACGCCAATCACGATCAGCGCGATGAGTTTATAAATCCCGCTCGGCAAAATCAACGCCAGCGCGCCGAACAACGCGGTGAGTGCATAGTACAGCAAAACAATTTTTCGCGGCGATTGTCCGAGATCGAAGAGGCGATGATGCAGATGACCGCGATCCGCTTGGAACGGTGAACGCCCCGCGCGCACACGATTGAGAATCTGCCACGCCACGTCGAGAATCGGAATCGCCAGCACCAACAGCGCGGTCGCCACTTTCGCCCCGCCGATGATCGAGAGCACCGCCAGCGCGAATCCTAAAATGTACGCGCCCGAGCCGAGAAAAATTTTCGCGGGCGGGAAATTGAAAATCAAAAAGCCCAGCGCCGCGCCGAGTAACGCGAGCGGCAGCAGCGCGAGACTAAATTGCATCAGGCGATAAGTGTGGATGAACAACACCGCGCTCGCAATCGCCGTCACGCCCGCCGCGAGTCCATCCAATCCATCGAGCCAATTGATCGTATTCATCATCCCGACGATCCAGAAGAGCGTGAACGCGACGGCAATGACTTCAGGCAGCGGAATGTCGCCACCCAGCGGATTTGGAATTTTCCAAATCACCACGCCCGACGCGACCGCGACGCCCGCCGCAATAAATTGAATCGCGAACTGCGGCAGCGCTTTCAATTCGCGCGCATCATCGTACGCGCCAAACAGCGCGATCAAAATTAATCCCAGCATCAAGGCAAGAACTTTTAGCGGCTCGTACGGATCGGCGCGCGGTGAGAGAAAGGTGAGCGCAATCGTTATCACCAGCGCGAGCGCGAGCGGGACACCACCGTGGCGCGGCATCGGTGTACGGTGCAAGCGCCGTGGCGCGGGCTGGTCGAGAAAACCAAAACGAGCGGCAGTTCGGGCGGTGAGTGGCGTCAAAAAAAACGCGAGGACGAACGCAATGGCGAGGACGACGATGTATTCCAAAACCGATTGTTCCGGCATCGGCGCTCGCTATACTTTAGAAGAGCTAGGTTGTGTTGACAAATCTTCAGAGTCTCGCCCGACCAATTTCATTTCTGGCTCTGTAGATATGGGAATCACGCGGCTTTCGCCTTTTGTCAACCCAACCTAGAGTGCAATTGAAGAGTTGCGAAACCGGCGACGTTCTCACCGCGTGCCCGTTCGCAGACCCACTTGGCATTCTATGTGAATCGCTGCGGACTGTCAATCACCATCGCATTTTGCTCACGCGTCTCTTCGCGAATATAATTGAGTGGCTCGCGCGGAACGAATTGATGAAGCAACGCAATACCAATAATTGGCTGGCTCGCTGTTTTTTTTCGGCGTGCCTTTTTATTTCCATCAATGGAAGCATTATTCTGACAGGTTGTGCAAGTTCCAGCCTCGCACCGACGCTCATCCCACCAACGCTCACGGTGGAAAACACGCCAGTGACCACACCCACCGCTATCGAAACGCCCGCGATCAATCCGAGCGCAGCGCCCGCCGCGATGATTCCATCCGCAACAATGCCTTTGCCGGCTTCGCCCACACTGACGCGAGTCGCGCTCGCGTTCACGCCGACGGCTCGTCCCACCATTGCTGCGTTGAATGTTCCCACCGCGCGCACTGCTCCACCCGGCGTAAGCTCTGACATCAAGGTGAGCGAAGGCAGCGTTACTTTTGCGGCGTACCCCTTTGAAAAATTTTTGCAACCGCGCAGCGACCCCGCGCGCAATTTCACATTCGACGCGCTCGACCGCGACGCGTACGACCGCGCGGCGACCGGCGCGACTCTGACGAAAACTTTTCGCTCGGTCATTCTCGAAAATGAATTCTTGCGCCTGACCTTTTTGCCCGAACTGGGCGGAAGACTTTTCCAGATCACCTACAAGCCGACGAACCAAAATCTTTTTTATAATAATCGCGTGCTCAAACCGACGCATTGGGGTCCGGCGAATCAGGGTGGTTGGCTCGCGGTCGGCGGGATGGAATGGACGCTGCCGGTGAACGAGCACGGCTACGAGTGGGGCACGCCGTGGCAATACGCGGTAACACAGAACGCGAGCGGCGCGACAATTACACTCAGTGATTCTCAATTAATTAATCGCGTGCGCGCGCAAATTCAAGTGACGCTGCCCGCGCACGCGGCGTACGTCGTTGTCCATCCGCGCGTTGAGAATCCGACTGCCAGCGCGACGCGGTTGCAGTTTTGGATCAACGCGCAGCTTACGCTCGGCGCGTCGAAAAATGTTTCTCCGAACACCGAATTTATTTTGCCGACGCAATCCGTTTTCATTCACAGCAGCGGCGATCAATTTATCCCCGAGGCGAATGTGCCTGCGGACGAGGCGACTGCCGCCGCGGCGCCGCTGAGTTGGCCCACCATCGGCGGACACAATCTCGCGCGCTATAGCAATTGGGAAGATTATCTCGGCGTGTTCGCGACGAATCTCACGCAATCTTTTGTCGGCGCGTACAATCACGATGCCGAGTTGGGCATTGCGCGGATTTTTGCGCCACAGCAAACGCCAGGGGCGAAACTATTCGCGTTCGGTCCGAAATTTTGCTGCCGCTCAGAATTCAGCGACGACGGCTCGGATTATTTTGAATTGTGGGGCGGACTGCCGCGCACTTTTTTCGCGAATGACGACGTGACGATTCCCGCGGGCGCGTCGCGTGAATGGAGTGAGTCTTGGATTCCGTTCGCCGGAACGGGCGGGCTGTCCGCCGCCGCGCGCGACGCAGTGCTGCATCTCTCCTCCGCGAATGGCAGCGCGCAGGTGAGCGCGTATTCTGCGGTTGCGCGCGGTGGCACGTTGATGCTTTTGCAAGCGGGACGTGAGGTCAAACGTTGGTCGGTTTCGCTGTCGCCCGCCGCGCCCTTTCGCGCGAGCATACCCATCGCCGATGGACCGGTGCAACTGCAATTGCTCGACACTGATCAGAATGTAATTGTGCGCACTGAATAATTTTTACCAATGAGCTATCCGTATTCCGAAGGACCTGAGCCAATGACCCCACGCCGCCAGCGCGAGCGCGGACGTAAACGCGCGGCGTCACAAAAGAGACCATCACCGCAGCTACGAGCTGCGCCGCGCCGTTCTTGGGGAGGCTGGATATTGTTTGCGGCGTTGGTGTCGTTCGCGGGCGCGGTGCTGATCCCTGGCGCGCTCGGGCTTTATTTCGGCAGCCAAGAGCGCGCCGCGTACTTGCACCAACAGGCAGTTCAGCATTATCAACAGGCGCTCACGTACGAGTCCGAAAATTACACCGAGCTTGCCATCGCCGAGATTCAGACCGCGTTGAAATATGATCCGGGTTATCAGGAGGCGGCGGATAAATTGCGGGTGCTGCAGGAAAAGGGCAAAGCCAGCGTGACCGCCGTGCCCACCGCGCTGCCGCTCGCGGAGCAATTGTTTCAGAACGCGCAGAGCGCGATTGCGCGACAGCAGTGGGCTGAGGCGCTGGATGCTTTGGAAGAACTCGTACGTATCAAGCCGGACTTGCGCGCGAGCGAAGTGAAAGCACTGCTGATTCAATCCTACCTGAACGCCGGCAAGGAATCGGTTGCGGCGGGACAGGTCGAACAAGCGCGCACGCGTTTCGATTCCGCGCTGTCGCTGGATCCCACCAACGCGGAGGCGAAATTGTTGCGCGCGCGCGCGATCTTGTATCTCAAAGGGGCGGAGGTGGTGAATTTGGATTGGCAGAGCGCGGTCTCGAATTTTCAGCAGCTGTATGGGCTCGATCCAAATTTTTACGATGTAAAAAATCAACTGCTAAATGCCTCGATCAACTATGGCGATTTCGCTTCCGCGCAAAATGCCTACTGCCTCGCCTCGCGCGAGTACGAGCGCGCGGTCAGCTTGGGCGCGAATAGCACAGTCGAGAGCAAAATGGATTTCGCCAACGAGCATTGTATGCAGGCAGTCACCGCGCCGACGTTGACGCCCGCGCCGATTGTTATTGCGACAGCCATCCCGCGCCCGCGCGCGAATTTTTTTGTGCCAACGGGGCGCGTGGACAGCGCTGCCCCATGCGAAGGGAATGGCGGCGTGAGCGGTATGGTGCGCGACGCGCGCAGCAAGCCGATTGTCAATGTGGCGGTCCAGATTTATGATGACGCGGGTTATCATCCCGCGCCGTCGTTCAGCGGCACCGATGGCATTTACATTATTTCACTCGGAGTGAACGCCGGGTTCTATCACCTCGTGGTGCTGAATCCAAACGGGACGCCGGCGAGCGGTGTCTTTAATTTGAATTATCCGGGCGGCAACGTGAGTGGTTGTCACTGGCTCGTCGATTGGACCAAAACAGAATGAAAACACAACGAACTCTGCCAAGCCAAGACGTTTCACCGCAACGTCTCTACCGCACAGCGCAACGCGAAATTTTTTGGTGGAGCATGGTCGCGCTCGTCTGGATTGCGACCGCGCTGCATTTCGCCTTGCCTGCGCCCGTTTCGGCTCAAGCCGCAGCGCGCGTCGACGTCGCGAAAATCGACAGCAGCATTGATATGTTCACTCAGGGCTATGTCGAACGGGTGCTCGGCGTGGCGCGTGACGATGGCGCGCAGGCGCTCGTAATTCAACTCGACACTCCGGGCGGCGGCTTGGAGGCGACCTACGAAATCATCAAAGATATTCTCGCGTCGAATGTGCCAGTGGTGGTCTATGTTTCACCTTCCGGCGCGCGGGCGGGTTCAGCCGGAGTGTTCATCACGTACGCCGCGCATATTGCCGCGATGGCGCCGGGGACGAATATTGGCGCGGCGCATCCGGTAGGCTTGGGTGGCGAAGAGATCACCGGCACGATTGGCTCAAAGGTGACGAACGATGCCGTCGCGCACATTCGCGGTTACGCCGGCACGCGCGGGCGCAATAGCGATTGGGCGGAGAAGGCGGTGCGCGAAAGCGTTTCCATCACGGAGAAGGAAGCGCTCAACATTCATGTGGTGGACCTGGTGGCTGCGGATATGAATGACCTGTTGAATCAACTCGACGGGCGCGCGCTGACGGTGAACGATCGACAGGTCACGCTCGCCACGCGCGGCGCGACAGTACACAATCTGGATATGAATTTCTTTGAAGAATTTTTCCACCGCTTGCTCGATCCGAATATCGCGCTGATCCTATTGAACATTGGTTCGCTCGCGATTCTGGTCGAGTTGTATCATCCGGGCGTGACCTTGCCGGCGGTCATCGGCGTGATTTGTCTCACGCTCGCCGCGGTCGCGCTGTTTAATCTGCCGACGAATTGGGCGGCGGTGATTTTGATCGTTGCCGCCATTATTATGTTTGTGCTCGACCTCAAGGTGACCAGTTTGGTGCTGACGGCAGGAGCGATTATTGCGTTTGTGCTCGGCGCGTTTTTTCTCTTCCGTCCATTCACTCCGCCCGAGCCGACCGCGCCGGATATTTCGGCATCGCCCTTTGTGATTGGTGGACTCGCGGCGCTGACCGCTTCCTTCTTTATTTTTGTTTTGGGCGCGGCAGTACGCAGCCGCCGTGCGCCGGTGGTCAGTGGCACCGCGCCATTATGGGGGGCGAGCGGCATCGCGACGACGGACTTGAACCCATTCGGGACGGTGCTGGTAAAGAGCGAGCATTGGAGCGCCACCACAGACCAGCCTCCGATTCACAAAGGCGAGCGGGTGAGAGTCACTGCGGTAGAGGGTTTGAAATTACGCGTGGTCAAGACCGAGTAATTCAGATGGACGGGTGTGCACAATCAAGCTCACTTTTTTCGAACGTGTGGAATACGTTCGAGTGCGGAACCTTTATGCCGAAAGCAACGTTATGGTATCAAGTTGCGTCGGGGTCTTGACGCTGCTATCGAATTGTGTTATACAGGCGCACACTTGTACCAGACCTGTCCAGACGTAAGACATTGCTGTTTTTCGTCCCTATTTATGTAACCGAAGGCATCGCCGAGGCGGTGCTAATTTTGGAAAGCTTCTAACAGAACACGGACCCAACCGAATATTTGTCGCCGGTCCTTCATTTTGTTACAAGCTTTAAGGTAGGAAAGAATGCCAACCGTTCGTAAAACAGTCCGCAAGCGCGCGCCGTTAATTAAGAAAGCCACCAACGGCAAGCGCGAAGCGGTCAAATCAAAGGTAAAAAGGAATGGGAGTGAGCAACCCGTGGTTGCATTAACTCAGCAGCAACAGTTGGAGCGAGAGCGCGCCCAAGTTGTTGAAGAACTGGCGCGCCTGCGCGCCGAATTGCAAGAAGCGCCGGAACCGACCGGCGATGAAGTGGACCTGAGCGTTTACGACCGTGAGCGGACGTTATCGCTGGTCGCATCCTTTCAGCGGCGTCTGGAAAAAATCGACCTGGCATTGCGCGCGGCAGAAAAGGGTGAGTACGGCAAGTGTCATCGCTGCGGCAAGCCCATCGATCCCGAGCGACTCCGCATCTTTCCCGAAACGCGACACTGCATCACCTGCAAGACAGAGCTTGAACAAATCGCCAGACGCAGTAAGGTGTAAGGTTAAGAGAACGTGGGATTCTGAATCCCACGTTCTTCTTTTTAAGAACATAGGTTTAGTATGAACAAACTTTATTCAGTGTTCGCAATGTTTTTAACGCTTGTGCTCGCTTTGCTCTCCGACCGGTTTCTACAAAGTTTGCGGGAAACAATCAAGCAATCGCTTCGATTCGATCAATTCATTCAGTTGTCATGGGTCACAATTCTGGTGACCTTCTTTTTTTCCGCATTGCTCCTTCTACTCGCTTGGTTCGTCCTCTTGCGCGGCGAGAGGAGCAGAATTATCTATGTGCTTTTCATCATCGTTGGTCTGTCACTTGTAATGACAATTGCTTTTGTTGGCTTCACGCCTGACTCTATTCTTCCAACAGGTGAACTTCGCAATACATTAATGGTTCTCTTTTTTGATTCAGTGGACTCGTTCCTCTTTCGCGCCAGTGCTTTCGTCGCGCTCATCGCCATAGCCGGTCTAATTAACTCAAGTTGCTACCATGTCATTCTGAGCGACCCCTTCGACGTTGCTCAGGGTAAACTCCGGGAGCGAAGAATCTCTAGAAATGACAAATGTTGAGTGAGTGGTACTCAGAGATTCTTCACTTCGTTCAGAATGACAGGCTTTTGTCATGAGGTCGCAACTTGGGTTAATTATGCGGCGAGACCGGCGGATTGCTTGAATGAAAATGGAATTGAAGTAAATAAAAAAGAGCGACGGATTCTAAATCCATCGCGCTTGCCTTGATAACTCTACGCTTGCCCACTCTTTCCTAACTTGCTCACTTCTTTTTCTACCACACTCTCGTCCAATTTTTTGAAGAGCGCTTTCGGCTCGCCGAGTTTTTGCCCCGGCGCGAGTTGGCTCGGCGACCAACGCGCATTCGCGGTCGGTGGTGAATACACCAATACTTCGTGCGAACGCGTCTCTTCTTCAAATGTCTTGATGTCGAACGTCCCCGCGAGATCACCGTCATAGCCAAGTTGCCGATGCAGGTCGGCGGACGAATGCGGCAGGTACGGATAGAGCAGCGTCTTGAGATTGTCAATGACGCGCAGCGCGACATAGATGCTCGTGGCGGCGCGGGCGCGATCTTGTTTGATCGTCTTCCACGGCTCGGTCGCGTTGAGATAAACATTCGCCTCGCGCGCGACCTCGAACGCGAGTTGAATCCCTTCCTTGAAACGCGTGTGCACCAACGCGTCGCCGATGGTGGTAAACACGCGTTCGCTTTTTTCGAGCAGCGCGCGATCTTGATCCGATAACTCACCCGGCGTCGGCACTTGCTTGTCAAAATTTTTGTAGGCGAAGGTCAGCGCGCGGTTCGCGAGATTGCCCCACGTCGCGACCAGCTCGTCGTTATTGCGCCGCACAAACTCGCGCCAACTGAAATCGGTGTCGGCATATTCGGGCATATTGGTCGAGAGCAGATAGCGCAGCGGGTCGGGATCATAGTCCGCGAGATAGTCGTTGATCCACACCGCCCAATGCGCGGACTTGCTGAACTTGCGCCCTTCGAGATTCAAGAATTCATTCGCGGGCACATCGTACGGCAATGGCAGGGGCAGGTCTCGTGCCTGCCCATATCCCAAAATAATCGCGGGCCAGATCACGGTGTGAAACGGAATATTGTCCTTGCCAATAAAATAATATGGCTTGACGTTCTCCGCGACCGTCCACCATTCGCGCCACTTGTCTCCCAATTCATTGTTGCGCGCCCATTCGACCGACGCGGAATAATAGCCGATCACTGCTTCGAACCAGACATAGATGCGTTTGCTCGGAAACTTCCCGACCGCTTCGGGGATGGGAATGCCCCAATCGAGATCGCGCGTGATGGCGCGCCCGTGCAAGCCGGTTGGATTTTCGTCCGTGCCATCGCCGCGCAAATAATTTAAGGTGAACGCGCGCACGTTCGATTTCCAATGCGCTTGGGTGCGCGCCCAATCGAGCAGCGGCTGATTGAATTGCGCGAGGTCGAGATAAAAATGTTCGGTGTCGCGCACCTCGAGCGTGTGCGCCGCGCCATCTTTCGCGAGACGACAGCGCGGGTTGATGAGCTGCAGCGCGTCGAGCACATTGCCGCAGTTTTCGCACTGGTCGCCGCGAGCGCGTGGGTAGCCGCAGATGGGACATTGACCCTCGATGTAGCGATCGGGCAAAAAGCGCGCGTCGTCTACACAGTAGAGTTGTTTCTCGGTCGCGCGATAAATTTCTTCATTCTGATAAAGCTTCAGAAAAAAATCCTGCGAAATGCGATAGTGATTCTCCGTATCGGTGTGCGTGAAGAGATCGAATGAAATGCCGAGACGCGCGAACGATTCAAGAAAAATATGATGATAATGCTCAAAGACTTGGCGCGGCGATTTGCCTTCTTCGTCCGCGGTGATGGTCACCGGCGTGCCGTGTGAATCGGAACCGGAGACGACGAGCACCTCATTTCCAAGCAGACGATGATAGCGCGCGAAAATATCGGCGGGGAGATATGCGCCCGCGATGTGTCCGAGATGTAGAGGTCCATTGGCGTAGGGCCAGGCGACGAATACTCCAATTTTGTCGGTCATAGTAATAACTCCGGTCGAAGGTTACAGGTTAAAAGTTGAAAATTGAACCCCACCTAACCTCCCTCCTCTACGCTTCGCTCCGAGGGTCTTCGACTTAGTAGGGGGAGGAAGGGAGGGGTAGAAATAAAAAAGCCGCAGTCCGAATTTCGAACTCGCGGCGTGGCGCACCGTACGTCAACTCGCTGTTTGAGTTGGCACTTTACGGCACGCCGCTATGCATTCCCATTGAGAAAAGATGAATGAACATTTTCAAATCGATTCGTGCGAACGGATGAGAAAGGGCGGAATTGACTCCGCCCTTTTATTTTACCACAGACGTTCGAGAAATAGCAATTGTCACGCCGTGCGAGTTACGTCGCAGGCGCGAGGTGCAGGACCAGGCGCGTGTAAGCGAACCACACGCCATAGCACACGATGCCGACGACCAGCGCTTCGACCAAACTTGGCACCAGCGCGATGCTGATCCAATCCAGATGCAGACCGTTGCTCAAGAGGAACAGCGGCGCAAATGCCACCGCCCACGCGATCGGCGGAATGCTCAATAGTCCAAAGCGGAAAATATTCGCGCGGCGCTCTTCTCGCGACTCTATCTCAGTTTGTCTCATTTCATTCACCTCCTCTTGAGTCAAGTCTGACCGGGATTTTTGACTCGTGCCCCCAATTGCGACAGCAGTTTACTCTGGAGTACTAACGCTGTCAATCGCGACGCGTTGTCCGAGCCGCACGCGTGCCGTAAATGCCGCGCGCATCGTTCCAGCGCACCGCGAGCACATCGCGAAAATTGCGCCACGAGTCTTTCAGCGGATTCACTTTGGTCTCCGTCCCATAGCGCCACTGCACCGGCACCTCTTTGATGCGATAGCCGGATTTCGTCGCGATGAATAACACCTCGACATCGAACGCAGTGACCATTCCGTTTTTGATACGCTGCGCGGCTTCGCCGTACAATTGCACTCGCGAAAAAATATCGTGCGCCACTTCGTCGCGGAATGCTTTGAATCCGCACTGCGTATCCTCAATCCCGCGCACGGTGAGCAAACGCACAATAAAATTGAACACGCGCCCCATCAAGTGACGATAAAAGGGTTCTTTGATACGCTGCGCACCGCTGCCCTCGCGCGAGCCGATGACGATGTCATAGCCGCGCTCGAACCACGGCAATAATTTTTCCACATCCTCGATCGGCGTCGAGAGATCGGCATCTGAAAAAAGCACGATGTGCCCGCGCGCCGCGAGCATCCCCGTGCGCACGGTGTACCCCTTGCCGCGATGATCGTTGCGAATCAGGCGCACGGTCGGGTGTGTCTCCGCAAACGCGTCCACCACTTCGCCGGTCTGATCGGTCGAACCGTCGTCAACGATCAAAATTTCGGTCGGGTAATTCAGTTTGGCGAAATACGCGTGGACGCGCGCGAGAGTTTGCGGCAAGCGCCGCTCTTCATTGTAGGCGGGGACGACGACCGAGAGAAAGGGGCGATTCGATTCTTGGGTAATGGACAATTCCCTCCAGCTTGCAAACGCGTGCTATTCTAATGTAAATAAAACGAAATGACAACAGGACGGCAGACGGACGACGTAAGACGGCATAAAAGGAAGTTTCATCGGTCGTCCATCGTCGGTCACCGGTCGTTACCTCGCCAGCACTCGTTCGATCTCTTCGTCGCGCACCCGTTTCAATTGCTGCGCCTGTTTTCTTTTTTTCAAAAACGCGGGGATCGCGAGAATGCCCGCGAGCTGCCCGCGCAAGCGCGCCCGCGCCGCCTCACCGCGCCAGTGTCGTAGCGCGTCGAAGGTGATCCTTAATTGCGCGCGCAAAATTTTCGTCCAATATTTTTTCCAGAGCGCGGCGGGATAATTTTTCACCAGCACGAGGATAAAATTGCGTCCGACGAAATAACTCGCGCGTGCGCCGCCACCCGTCGCGCTGACCATATGATACACAATCGCGCGCGGCGCATACACACTTTCAAATCCCGCGAGCCGCGCCCGCCAGTTCAAGTCCACATCTTCGCAATAGCTGCCGAGTGATTCATCGAATAGTCCCACCGCGTCAAATAATTCGCGCCGGTACGCCGCCGCACCCGCGCACGGACCAAACACCGGCGGCGCGTTGCTGTCGTCGTACTGCCCGCGATCAACTTCCCACACGCCGCGATTGCCCGGAATTCCATCGACGCGAAAATAATCGCCCGCGCTGTGCAATTTCTCACGTGCATTAAACAGGCGCAGCTTGCTCGCCGCCATTGCCGCGGGCTTGTTTGCCTCCAGCGCGTGCACGAGTTCTTCCAGCCAGTTCGGTTCGGCTTCGGTGTCGTTATTCAGCAGCACGATGATCTCGCCGCGCGCCGCGCGAATGCCTGCGTTCACGCCGCCCGCAAATCCGCGATTGGTGTCGAGTGTGAGCACGCGTACTTCGGGATAATTTCGCGCGAGCAGTTCGCGCGAATTGTCGCGCGAGGCATTATCCACGACGATGATTTCAAAATCGGTAAAGGTTTGTTTTTTCAAACTGTCGAGGCAGGTGGGGAGCAGATGCGCGCCATTCCAGTTGGGGATGATGAGCGATGCAAAAGGATGAAGGATAAGGGATGAAGGATGAATAAGATTTTTTACTTCCGCCTTCATACTTCATCCTTCATCCTTTCAAAGAATTCGCGCAGCGCTTCGTCCCACGTTCGCAGCGTGATGCCGAGCGCATTCGCCGCGACAAAATTTTCGAGCGCGCCATTTTTCGGAGGCGTCGAAGCGCGGCTGTATTCGCTCAGCTTGATCGGCTTGACCGGACGCGGCAGGTTCGCAAGCTGCAAAATCTGAAGCGCCCATTCATAGCGCGAGCACGCGCCCGCGTTCACGAGATGATAAATCCCGTACTGCTCGGTCGCAAGCAGTTGGACAATCGCGTTTGCGAGGTCAGGCACATAGGTCGGGCTGCCGATTTCGTCCGTCACAACTGAGAGCGCGGTTTGACGCTGCGCGAGATCAAGAATTTTGTCGGGGAATTTACCACCGCCGCGCGCATACAGCCACGCCGTACGCACGATGTAAAAACGTTCGAGCAGGTGTTGCGTGAACCATTCGCCCGCGAGTTTGGATTTACCGTAGGCGTTGATCGGATGCGGCGGATCAAATTCCAGGTACGGCGCGGGCTTTTCGCCGTCGAACACTTCGTTGGTGCTGAGGTAGAGCATCGCCGCGTGGGCGCGCTGGCAGGCGAGCGCGACATTTTGCGTGCCGAGCGCGTTCACGCGAAACGCGTGCGCGGGATCACGCGCGCACGCGTCCACATTCGTCAGCGCGGCATTGTGGATCACAAGGTCAGGTTTCAAATCCGAGAGTGTTTCTATGAGGCGCGCGTCCGCGACGTCGGCTCGTGTATGCGAGAGCCCGATCACCTCGTGAGCGGGTTCCAGTTGGCGCAGCAGTTCGCTGCCGAGCTGACCGTGCGCGGTGAGAACAATTTTCATATGGATTGTAGGGGACTCGATGGCAATGCTTCGCCCTACTCCAAGCGGGCTTGGTATTCGCGCAAATAATGCGCGAGCGCGATGCCGGAAAGAAATCGCCGCTCAGCCATTGACCGACGGTTGAACCTGGATGTTAGAAGTTGGAAGCGGGAGATTGGAGGGCGCGTTTATTTCCGGCTCGACTGTCGCGTCGAGCGTATAGACATTCAGTTCGCCGGTGTCGCCTTTGAGCGCGATGGAATCCGTCCGGCTTACACTCAGGCGCGGCGCGAGCGCTTGATAAATATTCTCCGTGATGTAAATCGTATCCGCCGGCGCGAGTCCCGCGAGAAAGTACGCCGTGTTCACTGGCGCGCCAATCGCGGTGTACTCGAGTCGTCGCGGCGAGCCGATGTTGCCGACCACGACTTCGCCCGAATCAATCGCGATGCCGATGTGCAGCGGCGGCTGCCTGCGCGCCTCGTGCGTGCGATTCATCTCTTGCACTTCGCGCTGCATCGCGCGTGCGGTCTGAATCGCGCGCCACGTTTCATCGCCAATCGCCAGCGGCGCGCCGTACAAGACCACAATCGCGTCGCCAATAAATTTATTCACTGTGCCGTCGTACGTGAAAATGATGTCGATCATCCGCGCGAAATATTGGTTGAGTGTGTGCACGACTTCTTCCGCGCCGCGCTCTTGAATCATCCGCGTAAAGCCGCGAATGTCAGAGATGAGCACGGTCGCCTGCCGCTTTTCACCTTCGAGCGAAATGGACGGATACGAGTCGAGGATGCGGCGCGCGATGGACTTGCTGACGTACTTGCCGAAAATTTCTTTGGTGCGCTGCTGCTCTTGACGTTGCTCCTGCAAATAATCGGCAAAGAGTCCGACGATGGGAAAAAGTCCGGCGACGCCGAGCGGATACAACGCGAGCTTCAAATTCGGCTCGACATAATTCGGCACCGCGAGCGCGACCATACACAAGCCCGCGAGCGCGCCGGCGAGGTAATACATCAAGTAGCTGACCGGGCGATTCGCTTCCGCGCGTCCGCGCCAAAGGTGATAGATTCTGCGAATCGCGATGAGAAAGAGTGGCGTCGTCGCGCCGCCGATTGCGGCGAGGGTGGTTTCTTTGACGAG
This sequence comes from Anaerolineae bacterium, assembly GCA_038253185.1. Lineage (GTDB taxonomy): Bacteria > Chloroflexota > Anaerolineae > UBA4142 > SHND01 > JBBSHK01. The sequence continues at coordinate 14,840 of JBBSHK010000001.1, forward strand.
GTAGTATTGGAAATCGTTCGCGAGTGCGCCGAGCGCGAGTCCGAGACCGAGTCCGAGAATAATTGCGACGCCGAAGGTGATCGACGAGAGCAGACGCAGCGGCGCATAAACCGTTTCGCGCAAGAGGAATGCCAAGCGCGCGTCGCTTTCGAGATTAACCCGCGCGGGGAAATTGGGTCGGGTCGAATTTTTCATCTGCCGACAAAATTATAGCAGGGTTTATGCGAAATGGCGCGACCGAAAAAAATTTATCCACGAAAGACACGAATGAACACGAAAAAATCTTTCATGCAGATCGGCGGGATTCGTGAATTATTTTTCCAAATTAGGAGGTCGTTGACTTGGGCGAAATACAAATCTATAATTCACTTGTGGTTCCTAAAACAAGATTGGAAGAATTTAGAAAGCTAGGAGGCTTTTATGGACACGCTCACCTTTGCAGCGATCGTGATTCTTGCCCTCGTTCTGCTTGCCATCATCATTCAGTACGGCAGACGCGGCAAAATCAACGGTCGTATGAAAATCGGACCATTGGATTCGAGTGTTTCTGCTGGAGTGCCTGAAGAGACCCGCCCCGAATTGGATCAGGCAGCCACAGAAGGAGGTGAGATTTATCGATCTCCGCCCACACTTTCCGCCGCGTCAGCTGGAAAACTAACGCAAGCATCAAAGGGGCAAGGTAGCAAGATCGATGAAAGCGGGCCCTCGATAGTCTGAACTTTAGAGAACGTCAATGAACCTCCCCGACCATCTTCGTCATTTCACTGATCGTGACGAGCAACTCGCCGCCTTCGACGCGCTGTGGGACGACGCGCGTTGGGCGTTGACTTTTAGCGGCGTATCGGGCGCAGGCAAATCGCATCTCATCGAGTACCTCATCGAGACGCGCTGCAAGCCGCGTGCTCTCAAGTTTGTCAAAGTGGATTTTGACGCGGGTCCCGAAATTGACGCGGTGCCGGTGGCGCTCGCTTCGCTCGTCTCCGGGGAGGGGCGCGCGGATTTTGAGCAAGCCGCCCAAAAAATTTATCAAGAACATCAGGCGGCGATGCTTGAATTGGCAAAGCAAACACCTCGGCAGGTTACACTTGAACAGCGCGCGGAGGGCGGCGGTCAGATTCAGGGCAGCCCCGCCACTATTGATGTTCAATATCTGGAACGCCGCCGTGATTTAACGATCACTTTGCGCGACCGCATAACGATTGCCGCGCTCGATGCAATACACGCGGAGGACACTCCCGCCGCTGTTTTGTTCCTCGACACTTACGAAAAATTCGCGGATAACAACGAAGAAAAATTCGTAGCGTGGCTCTGGAGTTTCTTGGCGCAAGCGACGGAAAAGATGCGTGGTCTGCGCGTCGTCGTTGCGGGACGCGAGCAACTGCCGTATGCGCCGATCAAGTCCAGTACGCGCGTCTCGCCGCTTTCCGATTTCGATCCCCCAATGTGCGACAGGTTTCTGGGTGCTTGGGGTATAGACGACGCAGCACTGCGGCACGCCGCGTTTCAAATTTGGCGTGGACATGCTTTGACGACGCGGATGTTTGCCGAAGCCTACGACGATGCGCGGAAAGCAAGACGCCCCATCACGCTGGCTGAATTGAGAAGCGGCACGATGGGGCGCGCCGCGAACGAGTGGATTTACGATTTAATGTTGTCGCGTTTACCTGAACCGCAGCGAACTGCCGCGAACTATGGTCCACTCCTGCGCCATTTCAATCAAGGCGCGTTGATGAACGCGCTGGATCTCAAAATGGACGACGCAACCTTTCATCAGTTTGTTGGTCGCTCTTTTGTCAAGCGCGTTGGCGTCGGCGACTACAAATTCCATGAAACGGTCCGTCAAGTTCAACGTGCCACACTGTACGCTTCGGGCGATCCAAAAGTAATCGAGGTTCACCAGCGCGCCGCGCAATTCTATGATAACTCTGACGGAGAAGGCAGGCGTGACCGACTCTATCATCTGTCCATCGCCGAGTCCTCTTCGACATTGGAGATGTGGAAAGGAGCGTTAGGGCAAGCCGCGTTTGATTTCGAGCACGAATGGTGGAACGAACTGTTGGAAGCAATGGAGACGCCGAGCGCACAAAAAAATCTGACGATAGAGCAACGCGCGAATGTGTTGCTCTATCGTATGCAGTGGCATTACTACCATCTAGAAGAGTTGGATGAGGGTTTGAGGAAAGGCAAAATCGCGTTGGAATTATTCCGTGCAGTGGGTGATCGCTTGGGCGAAGCCAACACGCTGCGAGCGATAGGCGATGTGCAGCGATTCCGAAAAGAGAACGACGCCGCGCTGGAGAGTTATCGGCAAGCGTTGGAATTATTCCGTGCGGTGGGTGATCGCGTGGGTCCGACAAACATCTACTGGCGGCTGGGACGAATGTTGGCGGACAATGGGAATGTGCAACAGGCGATTCCGTTGATCGAGCAAGCCGTCGCTTTTGTGGAAGAGATTCAACATCCCATCGCGCCCGCGTGGCGCGGTTACTTGGAGGAATTAAAGGTACGGAGTTTGAATTCCGTATAAAAATTCCAGAGCCATCTGGTACGACCCCGAAAGTGAAACGCGACTCTACGCGCGTCGCCGGACGAAGCGGAAAAAGACGACGAGCAAAATGATCGCGGCGACGAGCGCGACGAGAAGCAAGCCGACAGGACCCGCGAGCGATTTGTACAAATCCGACACATTGTTTACTTCGGGCTGGCGCTGCGATTCAGGAATCTGCGGCGGCGGCACCACACTAACGGGTCCATTCGGTCGCAGCGCCAGCTGCGCGCCCTCTTTGTAAATGCGCCAGATGTTGCCGGTGAGCGGCACGAGTTTCAGTCCCTCGGGTCCAATCGTCGACGCGCCCCAGTCAACGACATATAGACTCTGATCCGGCGCGAACACCACATCCGACGGTCGGTCAAAGCCTCCGGCGCGATTGATGTAATCGGGACCGGGCAATTTGTTCGCGGCGAAGGTATCAACCTTGCCCGTCTTTATATCCACGCGCAAAATATTAAAGCCCTCGGGGATAATGTTAATACCGGTTGTAACCGGCAGAAATGATCCATAGCCCGCGACCAAGGCATCGCCGTCGAAACCAAAATTGCCGCCGGGCGAAAAGGCAAAGCCATTCGTGCCGGTGTGAGACTTGAAAGTCGCAAAAGCTTTCGTGAGCGGTGGATGATCTTTCCACAAAAATTGCGGCTGCTCTTTGGTCGGCTCTTTGAAACGACCGTCGGTCACCGGCGCGCCGTCAAAAAATTCGGGCCAGCCGTACCACGCATCCTGTTTGATCGGCGCGAAATAATCGGGGTCGTTGAAAATGTTGCGGCTGCCGCGGACGTCCGCGCCGTGCCACGTCGCCCAGAGCTGTCCGCTTTTATCAAAGTGCACGCCGAACGGATTGCGCAAGCCCCACGCGTACGTTTCAAAACCGGAACCGTCGGGATTGAAACGCGCGATCGAGCCGCCGCATTTCGGATCGCCTTTGATCACCTCACCCGGTTGACTCGGCGTGCCGAATGGTTTGTAGGCGCCGGTCTTTACTTTTTCGTTCGACCCCTGCTTGACGACATTTTCCGTTTCAAAATTTTGTCCGACCAGAAGAATATCTTTGCACGGAATTTCGTGCAGCTCGGGATGTTTATCCAGCCAACCAAAGATGTGACTGTCGACGCCGACGACGCCCGAGTTCGTGACCGTGCCCTGTCCCATATAAATTTTTCCGTCGGGTCCGAGCGCGAGTTGATTGTTTTCGTGATCGCCGTCCGAGGGCAGTCCGGTCACAATATCTTTCAAAGTTTTATCCGTCTGAACGATAGAGACCTTGCCCTTGTGTGAGACATAGAGTTGACCGTTCACCATCGACAAGCCGTTCACCGGACCTTCGAGTCCCGCGCTCGCGACTTCGCTCACGCTCCAGTCCGGCTTGATGCGGAGGACGCGCGGCGGCGCGGTGTTGGCGAAACCGGATTCCGCGACGAGCAAATCGCTGCCGTCAAAGATTGCGGTGGTCGGAATGCTCAAGTTTGCGACGACCGCTTCGATCTTGTAGCCCGGTTGCAAATTGATTGCGTCGACGTTAAAGTTGCGCGCCTGTTTTTCTTGCGCGAATGAAGTGGGAGTGGCGACGATGAGCAGTGTGAGTGTCGCGAGCGCGAGGAGTACGAGCCGCGCGCCGCGGAACAACATTCTCCAGAGCCATTGCCTTGACCAATACGCCCGTGTTCTAATTTTCAATTCTCCCCTCTATTTTCGATTCTTACCTAAATAAACGACAAAAACTTTGGATAGGCTACGATTTTTCCAAGCGATTGCCTACTACGCCTCCCCAAACACCGATCAAGCGCGAGCCCAGACAGATTTTTGTTCACGCCGCCAAGAGCAGAGGCTCAAGCATCAGTTTGGCGAGGCGTTGCAAATCCGCGCTGACCGACGCGCGCGTGTTGCTTGTTTAATTTGAGTATTGTATAATCGCGCGCGAGTCGAGATCTTGTGCTGTCGAAAAGGAAAAAGAAAGAATGGCTGATGAAATGGGTCAAGCGCCTACTCCAAACCTAACCGGAACAACCGAACCTGCCCTGCTGCCTGCCGAACCCAAAATGCTGCCCGCGCCGAGGACGGGACTTGCGCGCGTCCGCGCGGGCTTGCACGGTCCGGTCTTGATCGGCGTTGTCGCCGCGCTCATCGCCATCGGACTCTCACTCTACGGCATGCTGACCAATCCGAATGCCACGCCACTCACATTGCGCTCCTTCCTTCTCGTCGTGCTCATCGCGGGCGGCTCGTGGGGTCTCATCGCCTGGGCAATCGCGATGGCGGCGGTGGAAGCGGGGAAAGACTAAATCAATTGCGAATTGCGGATTGCGGAATGCGAATCCATAAATCTCCCAATCCGCAATCTGCGATCCGCAATCCGAAATCGTATGAAAGCTATCGTCATGGCGGGCGGCGAGGGGTCTCGTCTCCGACCGCTTACAATCAATCGCCCCAAACCAATAGTGCCGCTGGTCAATCGTCCGGTGATGGGACACATTGTCGAATTATTAAAGCGACACCAGCTCACCGACATCGTGGCCACACTGCAATATCGCGCAGAAGATATTCAGAATTATTTCGGTGACGGCTCCAGCTTTGGCGCCAATATGAATTATTCGATCGAGCAGCATCCGCTCGGCACCGCCGGCTCGGTCAAGTACGCCGAAAAATTCCTCGGGCGCGACGAACCCTTTCTCATCATCAGCGGCGACGCGCTCACCGATATTAATCTCACCGAAATTATTGAATTCCACAAACGCGTCGGCGCGGCGGTCACGATCACGCTCTATCGCGTGCCCAATCCGCTCGAGTACGGCGTCATCATCGCGGACGAACGCGGACGGATCGAGCGCTTTCTCGAAAAACCGTCGTGGGGCGAAGTCATATCCGATACGGTGAACACCGGCATCTATGTGATCTCGCCTGAGGTCCTCGATGAAATTGATCCTGAGCAGCCGTTCGACTTTAGCAAAGATTTATTTCCATTGCTGATGGCAAAAGGCGCGCCGCTCTACGGCTTTGTCGCGAATGGCTACTGGACCGACGTTGGCAACTTGGCGGAATATCATCGCGCCGCCGGCGATTTATTGAACCGCAAAGTGGACGTCGGCGAGATCGGCGACGACCTCGGCAATACTATTTACGCGGAAGAGGATGTCGAGATCGCCGAGGACGCGCAATTGTACGGTCCCGTTTTTCTCGGGCGCGGCGCGCGCGTCAAGAGCGGCGCGGTGATTCACGGACCCGCGTCGGTGGGTCGTTTCAGCATCGTCGATAATCGCGCGCACATTGATCGCAGCATCATCTGGCAAAATGTTTATCTCGGCGAAGGGGTCGAACTGCGCGGCGCGATTATTGCCTCGCGCTGCAGCTTGAATACGCGCGCGGTGGTGTTTGAAGGCGCGGTGATCGGCGACGAATGCAACATCGGCGAAGGCGCGGTCATTCATCCCAACGTAAAAATTTGGCCCCAAAAACAAATTGAGGTTGGCGCGACGCTGCGCTCGTCGCTTATCTGGGGCTCGCAAGCGCGCCGCACCCTCTTTGGTCGCTACGGCATCACCGGCTTGGTGAATGTGGACCTCACGCCTGAATTCGCGGCGCGGCTCGGCGCGGCAGTCGGCGCGACACTGCCCAAAGGCGCGACCGTGATTATGAATCGCGATCCGCACCGCAGCCCGCGTATGGTCAAGCGCGCGATGATCGCGGGTCTGCCTTCCGCGGGCATCAACGTGGTGGACATCAAGACCGCGCCGATTCCGGTGGCGCGCTATTACACCCGCGCGATGAAAGCGGTCGGCGGAATTCACGTGCGCCTCTCCCCTTACGACCCGCGCACGGTGGACATTCGCATCTTTGCGTCCGATGGACAGAACCTGAGCAAGGCGAAAGAACGCGCAATCGAAAATATTTTTTTCCGCGAAGATTTTCGCCGCGTGTATCTCGACGAGATCGGCAGGATCGAAGACAATCCGTTTGCCGCCGGCAAACGCTACAGCGATGACTTTGAGAAAAAGGTCAACCTCGACGCGATCAGCAACGCCAAATTCAACATCGTGGTCGATTATGCCAACGCGCCGAGCGCGCAGGTGCTGCCCCAATTGCTCGATACGCTTGGCGTCACGGTGGTCGCGCTGAACGAACGGATCGACGAAGACAAGATGTCGTTGGGACAAGAGGAGTTTCAACGCGCGCTCGACCGGCTCGCCGCGATCACTTCTGCCGTGAGCGCGAGCCTGGGCGCGCGCGTGGACGTGGGGGGCGAACGCATCTGGCTGGTCGATCAGACCGGACAGAAAATTGCGGGACCGAGCGCGGCGGCAGCGTTTGTAGAATTGTTACTGCGCGCTAATGGCGGCGGCGCGATCGCGGTGCCGGTGAATCAGCCGGATATTTTTGAAACCATCGCGCAGCGGCACGGCGCGCGTGTGTTGCGCGTGAAAAATGATCCGCAAGCTTTGATGGAAGCCGCCACCGATCCGGACGTCAAGTTGGCGGTGAGTGGCGCGGGTGATTTTATCTTGCCCGACTTTCAACCGGCGGTCGATGGCATGATGGCTCTGGCGAAATTGCTGGAGCTGTTGGCTCAGCACCAAACGACCCTGACCGAAGTTGTCTCAAGTCTGCCTGCCTATAACATAGCGCAGCGCCGTGTGTATTGCGCGTGGGAGCAAAAGGGCACTGTGATGCGGATGTTGAATGAGCAGTACAAGGACAATATCGTCAGCAACATCGACGGTGTGAAGCTTAGTCTCGACAGTCGCGGCTGGGTGCTGATCTCGCCGAACCCCGATGAGCCAGTGTTTCACGTCTATGCCGAAGCGGCGACACGCGAAGCCGCCAATACGATTGCCGATCGTTACGCGCGCATTGTGGAAGGGCTTAGAGGTTAGAAGTTTGAAGTTAGACGTTAGAGATAGGATGTCTTCCAACTCCAACCTCCCATTTCCAATTTTGAATGACTGTTGATCTAGTTGACCTTGCCAATGCGCTGCGTTGGGTCTTGATTGGGGCGGCGGTAGGCTGGATTATTTATGCGTGGGTGCGGCGGATTGAATATCGTCGCGCGGTGCTGGTGCTGGTTGCTTTTATTATTTTCGATTTGCTCGCACACCTCTTTGCCACCTGGGCGGAGCAACCCGGCTCTAACCTCCCGACAGACTTTCCCATCTTCACAGTCGCCATTCTGCTCGCCGCGGCAAGTGGACTCGCGATCGCGTTTTTCTACGCGCGGCGCATAGGTCTTGCTCCAGCCAACATGCTGGATGCTGCGCTGCTCGCGCTCATCGCCGGTGGCGTCGGCGCGCGCGCGTATCACGTCGCGCTGCAGTGGGATTACTATTCGCAAAATACGGATGACATTACGAATTTCGCGCAGGGTGGAATGGGCTTGCGCGGCGGGCTGATGCTTGGCGTAATCGCGGTGTTGATGGTGGCGCTGATGCGTTGCGTCTCGATTTCAAAATTGCTGGATGCGGGCGCGTTGGGTCTCGCCCTCGCGCAAAGTCTCGGCTGGTACGGCGCGCATCTCGTTGGTGTATATAACGGGGTGGAGAGCGACGCCTCGTTCGCGCAGGACTTGCCGGATGCGTATGGCATTCTCGCGCCGCGCCTGCCACTGCAATTGATCGCGAGCATTTTCTTTTTTGTTTTGTTCCTCGCGCTCGCGCGGATGGCGTGGCGACGTGAGGTGAGAATGGGTTCGCTCTTCGCAACGTATTTATTTGTTTCAGCCGCGGGCATGTTCGTCTTGGGATTTTTTCGCGCGGATGAAACGCTGCATTGGGGCGCGCTGCGCGTCGATCAACTCTTCGACATGACGTTCTTCCTGATCGGACTTGGACTGATTGTCGCACCCAGAATTCATTTGCCCGCGCGTGGTGTGACGCGCACGGCGATGGAGCGATCGTGAAACGCGCCGAGCCGATTCTCGTCGAGACGCCAGAAGCTTTTCAGCAAATGGTCGCGCGCCTTTCCGCCGAGCCGCTCGTCGCGGTGGACAGCGAATCGGACAGTCTCTACTCGTACTTTGAAAAGGTTTGCCTCGTCCAATTTTCGATTCAGGGAGCGGACTATGTGTTGGACACACTGGCGGTCAAAGAGGTCCAGCCATTGGGTGAACTGTTTGCCGACGCGCGGATCGAAAAAGTTTTTCACGCTGCCGAATACGACATTATGGCGATGAAGCGCGATTTTGCTTTCACCTTTGAAAATATTTTCGATACGATGGTGGGCGCGCGTATCCTCGGATGGAAGGAAGTGGGACTCGGCGCGATCCTGCAGACGCGCTTTCACGTGATCCTTGACAAGCGTTTTCAACGCGCTGACTGGGGACGCCGACCGCTCACGCCGGAACAGATCGCGTACGCGCGCGATGACACTCATCACTTGCTCGCGCTGCGCGAGATGCAAAAAGCGGAATTGGAAGCCTTAGGTCGTCTCGACGAAGCACGCGAAGAATTCGCGCGGCTGACGCGCATGGCGTGGGGTGAGCGTCTGTTCGATCCGAACCGTTATTGGACGATTGAAGGCGCGCGGGCGCTCGATCCCGTCGGGTTGGGCATTCTGCGCGAATTATTTCAATTCCGAGAAATGCAGGCGCGCAAGGAAGATCGTCCCCCGTTCAAGGTGATCGCGAATCCGGCGCTGGTCCAGTTGGCGCAGGTGCGTCCCTCGACCGTCGAGGAACTCGCGCGCGTGTCGGGCGTGGGCGATTGGCTGCTGCGCCGTTACGGACGCGGCATCTTGCAGGCGATTGAAAAAGGACGCGCGACCCCGCAGCGACATCCGCCGCGTCCGGCAGGAAAAAATTACCGGCGTCTGCCGGACAATGCCACGCGCGATTGTTACGCGCGGCTGAAGGAATGGCGACGGGCGCGCGCGCTCGCGCGCGGCGTGGATCCCGACGTGATCGTTTCGAACGACATCTTGCTGGCGATCGCAGATCAACATCCGAAAACGCGCGAAGCGTTGATGCAGGTCAGCGGCTTGGGCGCATGGAAATTCCAAGAGTACGGCGATGAACTCTTCCGCGTGTTGAACGGTTCAACGGATGCAAAACGGATAAACGGATAAAGGTCAGTGACGAACGATGGTTGACGGCAGCAAATTCGAAATGATTGAAGAAAATAAAAAGAGACGATCAGATTCGTCTCTTTTTTTCTTTCGTCCTCGGTCGGCGGTTGTCCGCGTTGGTCGCTTTTATCTTCCGATGTGCATCGGCATTATGACGTGAGTGAAATCGTCGCGCCCGACCGGTTTGAGTACGCCCGGACTCGCCGAAGAAGTTGTTTCGAGCGCGACCTGCGGCGCGTGCAGCACGTTCAGCACATCGCCCAAAAAGCGCGCGTTGAACGCAATCTCGATCGGATCCCCCGCGACCTGCGCGTCGATTTCGCCGACATTGTCGCCGGTCTCCGCGCTCGTCGCCGCAACCACCACTTTGCCCGCGCCGTCTTCATTCGGCGAGATATTCAGCCGCACGATATTCGAGGCATCGCGCGCAAAGACCGACGCCGCGCGCACCGCGCTCTGTAATTCACCGGTATTCATAATCGTGCGCGTGGAATATGTTTTCGGCAGGATCTGATTGTAATCGGGAAAGTTGCCGTCGATCAATTGCGACACCACGTCGGTGCTGGCGAGATGAAACAGAATCTGCGAGCGATTGTCGGTGATCGCGATCCCGACCGGCTCTTCTTGATCGCCGGTGATACGACTGGCTTCGGTAAGCACACGCGCGGGGATGATAACGCTGACCGGCGTGTCCAGCGTCGAGCTCAAGACCGCATTGCGCACCGAGAGACGAAAGCCATCCGCCGCCGCAAACGTGACCGCATCTTTATCGAACTTGGCAAAGACGCCGGTCAACACGGGACGAGAGTCGTCGCTCGCTGCGGCGAAAGTTGCCTGCTCGATCATTTCGCGCAGCGCGTCCGGCTCGATCGTAATCTTTTTCTCTTCGCCGATCGTGGGAATGATGGGGAACTCGCTCGCGTCCACGCCTTTGATATTCGCGTCGTAGCGGGCGCATTTCAGGTGCAGCGTTTGCGTCCGCACATTCAATTCCATATCGATACGGTCGGGCGGCAGCGAATTGACATAGTCGGTGAGCTGGCGCGCGGGGACTGTGATCGCGCCTTCGGTTTCAACTTTCGCGCCGATCCAATGCGTGATGCCGATTTCTAAATTCGTCGCGGCGAGTTTCAATTGTCCGCCATCGGTGGCGATGAGAATATTGCCGAGCACGGGCAAGGTCGAGCGCGCGGCGACGGCGCGTCCGACGATGGACAGACCTTTGGCGAGATTTTCTTGCAAGCAGCTGGCTTTCATAGGAACCCCTTGGGAAAATTTCGGATTGCGGATTGCGAATTTGAGATGGATGATTTTCAGATTGTGGATGGCAAAATATTTTGCTCATCGCTCACTTGCGCGCGGTATTTTACTACAGCAAGTGCGAAAGTCAACAGCGTGATTGACGCTGCTCAGCCCGAATGTTACAATGCAGGAACGCCTTTGCAGGTCAGCTCAGACATAAAAGTGGTAAAGAGCATTTGGAACGCGAGAGGCGCGAAGAGCGTTCGAACGCGAATCAATACAAACAATTGTCAGAGAAACTCGGTCGCAAAATGGCGCGCAAGCGCGAAGTACCGTTCGTGCGCGGCAAATTGGAGATATGGGCGGCGGCAGTAATTTATGCCATCGGGCAAATCAATTTTCTCTTTGACAAAAGTTTCCAGCCCTATGCTTCGACCGACGACCTCGCGAAATATTTCGGCGTCTCGAAAAGCACCGTCGGACAGAAAGCGCAAAAAATTCGCGAGCTGTTCAAGCTGGAATATTTCGATGAAGAGTTTTCGACGCGGAAAATGCGCGACAGCAATCCCTTTGCGAATCTGGTGATGGTCAACGGCATTCCTATGGATAAGAGCATGTTGCCGCCAGAGATTCAGGAGGCACTGCGTGCCCCGCGCGTCAAGCGGCTCGAATTTGTCGAGCGGGTCGAAGAGGAAGCCTACGACGAAAGCGCAGACTGAATCACAACCCGCGCTCATTCTCGTTCAGCTTTGCAAGCAGCTATGACTCTACCGGTGCTCGGACAATATTCTTTTGACGAGTTGTCATTTCGACGAGCACCGCGTGCGAGGAGAAATCTCAATCCACGCGGGACGAGATTTCTCGCTCCGCTCG
>JBBSHK010000002.1:0-19951 GCA_038253185.1 Anaerolineae bacterium
CGATGCCGACGCGCTGCCGATACCCTTTCGACAATTTCCCGATAATAGTGTCGGCGCGGTCTTCGATATTGACCAACTCCATCGCGCGTTCGACCGCGTCATCAGTGTCGCGGACGTGATGCAGACGCGCGGCAAAGCTCAAATAATCGTACACGGTCATATCCGTGTACAGCGGCACCGTTTCCGGCAGATAGCCAATATGCTCGCGCACGTGAATCGATTCGGTGAAAACGTCATAACCGGCGACGATAGCTTGTCCGTTCGTCGGTGGCATATAGCCCGTCAGAATGCGCATCGTGGTTGTCTTGCCCGCGCCATTCGGTCCGAGGAATCCGAGAATCTCACCGCGGCGAACGTTAAAGTTCAAATTCTTGAGCGCGTGGAACGCGCCATAATATTTATTCAAGTCAACGACTTGAATCGCATAATCGTCATCGTGTTGCGGCTCGACCTCTTCCAATTCATCCATCGTTGCGACAGTCATTCAAGCCTCCAAGTTGGATAGCAATGGAACAAGATAAATTCAGCAGATTAAATCAGGATTAAATCGACATTAAAACGCGCGGAGTAACCTCCGCGACGCCGCAGAAATATAGCACGAGGCGGAGGAGTAGTCAAAAAACGCGTGCGCCTTGATTGCGCTAGCTCTTAAACCGAATACAATCAGTCTCGATTCAGTATAATGGTTTTCTCAATCGAAAACCTGTAGGTGAAACCAATGTACAATTTTTGTCCGCGCTGTGGTCACGCGCTCGAACCGCGCGAGGTCGAAGACCACCGCGTTCGTCCGGTCTGTCCCAACTGCCACTTTATTGTTTACCTGAATCCGCCGATTGCGGTCGGTGTGATTGCGACGCGTGGTGATGACGCGCGGGTGGTGCTCGTCCGACGCGGCGAAAATCCCGGACGCGGGTTGTGGGGCTTGCCCGCAGGTTTTATGGAAGCCGATGAAACGACGGAACAATGTGCGCGGCGCGAGTGTTTGGAAGAAACAGGCTTGGAAGTCGATGTAAAAGAATTGTTGGGAGTGTGGTCGTACTTTCACGCGCTCAAGCAAACGTCGGGAGTGTTGGTCTTGTATCGCGCCGAGATCACGGACGGGGAAGCGATCGCGGGCAGCGATTCGACCGAAGTAAAATTTTGCGCGTCCGCAGAAATTCCGTTTGAGGAGCTTGCGTTCGAGACGCACAAAGAGGCATTGAGGAAATGGCAAGAGCGAGCGCTGAGTGCGCCCGAAGAAAGTTCGGTAGGAGACTGAGCAATAAGACGCGCGATTTTCACTCAGTGCTCATCGCTCAGTCCTCAGTCCTGTTCTTACTCTAACGATGATTATAGAACTCCACCTCCCACCGCCATTCCGAATGGTCCGGCGCATTCCACCATTGCTTGAGGATCCCCACTTCGCCGCCGGGCAAAATGATCGGCTTGCCCAAATCCGCGTTCGTGAGCCACAAATCTTCGCGCACAATCTGGTCGCCCTCGCGCGTCAGTTTCGTAATCGGCGTTGATACGGTGAGCGTGCAGCGCAGGTCTTGACCTTTCGCGAGCAATTCACCCGTGTCGCTCCGCACTTCGACCGTCAACGCTTCCGGCGCGGCGTGCACGTACAACACCTCGGTCGGTTCGATGCGCCCGCGCGCGAACGGCAGCCCCGTCGCGGCGGCGAAGGGATACCACAGGTCCCAAATTTCAAGTTGCTTTTCGTCCATCGCCATCTCTGAATTTCACGCGGGCGCGAAGAGTGGCTGATACGTGACGGCAGAGTTGAGGAGTTCTTGCTCTTCCGCAGAATCAAGCGCGCGAAAATTTTCCGCCGCAGCAATCGTCATCGGCAGCAGGCGCATATCTCCGGGATTCGTAAAACCCGTCACGCGCTGTGACAACACAAAGCGTACACCGCGGTCGATAGCAGCGGCATTATCGAACGGTTCATACCACGTCTCGTAATTGTGCGGCTTGTCATCCCACGGACCTTGCGCCAGCGTTTTGATAATCATCACGCCGACATCTTTTTGCGTGGCGAGCTCCAACAGATGCTGCGCCTCGCCGCGGAATCTCGGGTCCATCCATTGGACAAAATTGAGCGGTGTCATCACCGTGTCGAAATCAAATCGCTCAAGCGCGGCGGCGTGCACCTGCGGCGCGTGATAGCCGTGACCGGTGATACCGATATATTTTAATAATCCTTCCTCACGCGCTTGGAGAATTGCCTCCAGCGCGCCGTTCGACGCGAGCGCGCGGTCAAGCTCCTCCATTTCGTTCACCGCGTGCAACTGATAGAGATCAAAGCTCTCGACGTGTAATCGTTCGAGCGAACGGCACAGTTCATCGTGCGCGGCTTGTTTTGAACGTTCGTAGGTTTTGCATCCGAGGAATATTTCGCTTCGATGCTGCGCGAGCCAGGGACCGAGACGCAGCTCTGCTTCACCGTACGAAGGCGCAACGTCGAAATGATTGATGCCGTGCGCGCGCACCAGTTCAATCGCCGCATTCGCTTCCACAGGTGAAACGTGCGCGAGCGCCACCGCGCCAAATATCAACACACTGCTCTGATGTCCCGTCTTGCCCAGTCGTCTTTTTTCCATTTCAATTCTCCTAAAACATCCAGCCGAGCCATCGTGCCGCAAGCACCACCCCCGCGATGATCGCGCCTGCCGCGAGAATTATCGCGACGCGCTGCAATTGATCCGAACGCTGCACCGTTTGTCCGTGCGCGCGATGTCGCACGATGCCTGCGTCGAGCGCCGCGCGGTTTGCGTTCGGCACGCCTTGAACGCGACCGAGCCACCACGCGCGGTGACAGTAAATGTATTCGCCAATCTCACTCGCGCGGATCACGCGGCTCGACCCGCGCCTTGCTGAACTCGCGCGCGGCGCTGCCGTTTTATTTTCGTCTTCCCAAAATTCGAGTTGCATGTCTCACTACCTGAGAGTTGACTCTTCAAACTCTTTCAAGCGCTCTTCCAATTTCTCCTGACGCCACGCCATCGTCAAATCACCGCGCGTCCGTTCGAGCACACCGCGCACCATATCGGTCGTGCGCCGCAGCCCGCCGGTGAGCGCGTCGGGGAAATCCATCGTGACGAGCAGCGAATAAATATCTTCCATCGCCTGCAAGGTTTTTTCCGAGCGCTCCATTTCGTTGTGCCGAATGATGTCCAGCGTATAGCGACGTAGTTCGCCCGCCGCCTCGCCGAGCCCATTCAAGTAGGCGGCATAATCCACGCCAATCGCGTCCGGGTCAGGCACGGGCTGGTCGGTGATGAGCGCGTACACAATATTTGCCTCGGCAAATTCTTTCAACGCGTCTTGAACGTATCCTGTGAAATACAAATCGGGATACGCCGCGACTTCTTGCTTCATGCTGTGAGCGACTCCGCGCGCCGTCCCCAAAATTTTTTCCGCCTCGGCGTGCTCGCCGCGATGTGTGGCGCGAATTGACAGTGAACAATGGCGAATCAGCTCGCGCGAGCGCGCCAATGCCGCATCCCGCGCCGCGTTCTTGGCAATAAAAGTTCCGCGAATTTTTTCGTCGATGCCTTCCAATCCTTGCATAATTCTCCTTTGAAGCGAATAGTAAATGAGAAGCGGACGAGTGTCAACGTTATTGCGCGCAAAAAAAGAGAGCCAGCCTTTACGAGACTGACCCTCCCTCGATCCATTCACAACAGCAAGTTTTATTTCAGAAGGGCCAATTTCCGGCTGGCAGTTGGCGACCGGGCACGTCCTTGACTTCGATCGAAGTGACCGTAGTAGTGGCACTGTCTGCTGTCGTGTACACTGCCTCCACATCGACCGGCACAGATTTGGTCGCGCCGGTGGCAGTTGTAGCCCAGGTGTCCACCACCAGAAAACCTTCGATGATCCGAGCACCTTTATTTTCGCAGGAATTCGATATGGTCGTAATCACCCTTTTTGCAATAAACAATCCCGAGATTAAAAACCTGCACGATGTATTCTACACCATTATAGGTCAAGGATAACTCGTCGGTTTCTTGATCTTCAAGCTGGTGTGCCTGCGCGAATTTCCACAGCGCGGCGAACTGATTGACCGGCATCCACGGCTTGGATGCCACGGCGCGGTCACTCACCGCCTGCTCCAACTGCTGCGTGAACGATTCGACTTGTTTCATCACCGGCGCCGGATCGATGAAACCAAAATAGCCGTTCGTCGTATCGCGCGGATTGCCACCGGCGTCCGTATTTTTCACGCCCAAGTGCAGATGGGGTCCCGTCGTATTGCCCGTGCTGCCCATTTCGCCCAGCTTGGCACCGCGCGGCACTGGCTGCCCAGCCAACACATAATTGCGGGTCATATGGCAATACCACCATTTGCGACGGCTTGCCTGATTAAAGACCACGACATAGATGCCGTACTTGTTTTGTGGATCGCTCGTCACGTCCACATCTTGCGCGACGATTCCATCCTCGATGCAATAAATGGAATGATCGCTGCCTGTGGGGTACAGGTCAATCCCTTCGTGCCCCTTTAATCCGAACTGTTGATAATTTTGCGGATTGGCGCCGAACACTTGCGTCACGATATAACCATTGGCAAAGGGAACTTGCATTACGAATCTCCTAATCAGGTCTTGATTGAATCGCGCGTCGCTTGACGAAAATCGCGCGCGGGTTTTGGAATGCTGCCACACGTCCCCACAAAGGCGCGAGCGAACGCGAGACGTACACTGCGCGCACGAGTGCGATCAGATCGGCGGCGACGATCAGAGGCAGATTCAACAGCAGCGCCGGCATCGGATAATTTTTCAGCAGCGTCCACCAACGATTGCGCGCCAGCAGAAATAATTTTTGCGGCGAACCGTGACGAAAACTCGCGCCGTGGACGTGATACACCCGCGCGCCCGGCACGAACATACATTTCCAGCCCGCGCGCCGCGCCCGCCACGCCAGGTCAACATCCTCATAAAATCCAAAATAATCTTCGTCAAATAACCCAATTTCGTCAAGCATCCTTCGGCGGTACAATGCCGCGCCCGCGCACGCGCCGAATACCTCACGCGCGCCGGTTACAAATTTCGCGCGCCGTCCCGCGTGGCGGTTCCACGCGAATCCGAAACGATCAATCGTGATGCCAGCCGCGTCGATCCGCTCGGGTTGCGCGAATTGGAGCATCAATGGCGCGCACGCGCCCACGCGTTCATCGCGCATCGGGGCAATTAATTTTTCCAAATAGTTGGATTCAACTTCGGTGTCGGTATTCAACGTCGCAATGAATTCTGCTGGCGAGGCGCGAATCGCCAGATTATTGCCTGCGGCGAAACCGAGATTGCGCGGCGAGCGCATCACGCGCGTGTGCGGAAAGTTCGCGTCGATCCATTCCACCGAATCATCGCCCGACGCATTGTCCACCACGATGATTTCAAAATCGCGGTACGTCTGCGCGGCGAGAGAAGCGAGGCAGCGTTGGAGATATTGCCGCCCGTTGTAATTCACGATGACGACGGAAATAAAAAAAGGCGAGCGATCTTCTCCCGCCTTTTCCTCTGCTCTTTGTTCTCTGTCCTCTGTCATCTGATTACTACTGTCGCGCTCTTCGCACCACGAGATCGGCGAGCAGCGCCATCATCAAAATATTCAGACCGGCGAGCACCAACAGCACATTCGAGCTGAGCACGTGCAGATTCGCCGTAGCGAACCACCACATCTGCCGCGCGCTGCCGAATAAAAATAAAAGGACTCCGATTGGAAAGAGCACCTTGATCGGATTAAAGTACATCACCGTGCGTACTACCAACAAAAGGTAGTTATAGGTGTCACTAATGGGATGAAAAGACGAGCGTCCTTTGCGTTCGTAATATTCAATCGGCACAAATTTTACAATGTAATCGTCGGCGAGATGCGCCAGCGTTATCGTCGAGACCCACGAGTGACCGTGCGGCAAGAGGTGCATGAATTTTTTCGCCAGCGATTTATGAAATACGCGCAGCCCGCTGTTCAGATCAGGGATTGGCGTGTCGGTGAGGTATGACGCGAGCGTGCGGATGAACCACTTGGCAGGCGTGCGCAAAACTTTAACCGTGCCCGCTTCGCGCGTGCGTGCGCCGATCACCATATCACATTCATCCATATACGGCAGCAGCCGCGGTATATCCTGCACGGGATAAGTCCCATCGCCGTCGGTCATCGCCACGATCTCGCCGCGCGCGTGTCGCAGCGCGGTATTGGTCGCCGCGCCGGTGCCGCGATTTTTTGGATGCTGAATCAATTGCGCGCGGGGAAATTTTCGTACCACCTCGGAGGTGTGGTCGGTCGAGCCGTCGTCCACCACGATGACTTCGTAATCGTAACCCGCCGCGTCCATTGTGGAAAATATTTTTTCGAGGTCACCCGCGATCGCTTCTTCTTCGTTGTACGCGGGGATGATGACGCTGATGAATTCGTCGCGGACGAGTGTCGGTGTGAGCTGTTCCAAACGCTCTTCAGTTAGCATTGGCGCGATTATAATCCCAAACGAAAATCAAACCAAAAGACTGGGAGGACGGGGAACGGGGGATGCGGAGCGGACGACCGCCAACACGGCTATTGATGACTGGCTACCGCTGGCTGGCTACTGACCACCGCCGATTGCAATTCCGCGCCGAGCAGGCGACCCTCGGCGTCGGTGATCGCCGACGCGACCAGATCGAGCAAGTACGTATTCTCCTCGCGTTTCAAATCCCGAGTCGCCAGCGTGAAAGGATAACTCGCGAACTCGCGCGTGAGCACGACCTCGCCAAAAGTTTTATTGCCGCTCTTGAGCGTGAGATGCATTCCTTCCTTCGGCGCGCGCGCGGTGAGAGTAAAATCGAGAGAGGCACCGGCGCCGGTCGACACGCCCGCGTCCGGCAAGCGCAGGGTCGCGGTGACTTTTTTCGCGGAAGCTTTTCCGCCCGCCACCTCGGGAATCGCGCCCATCCACCGCGTCGACGCGCCGGTGGGTCTCTCCATAAATCCACTCACCAGTAATGACTCATCGCCCTCGCCAAAATTAATTGTGAGCGGATACAGAGACGGATTCTGCTGCGGCACGGCGCGATAGAGCGCGAAATTCAGATTTACACGCCATGGTGCGCGCGGCATATATTGGTAGGCGAATGCCCACTGCGGCACGTCGAGCGCAAAATCACCCAGCGGCTCCAATGAATAACGCGGCAGCGTGAGCTTGCCGCCGTTCGTGCCGTACGCCAGAATCACCGGACGCCCTTGCGCGCGCCATTGGTCGATCATCGCCGAAACTTTTTCGCCGTTCGGTTGATTGAATCGCGCCACCACCGCATCACGATCGTACAAAAAATGCAGCGGGGTCGCGATCAATGCAGGCTCGTCGCGATTGTTGGAAAAAATAATTACCGCGTTCGGATCAACTTTTTCCGCGAGTGATTCGATCTGATCATACGCGCCGCCCAATTCATTCACGCCGACAAGTGATTCACTGAAGGGTTCGAGCCGCATCGGGCCCAGGCGCGTGGTCTGATTCACAAAAGGCAAGCGCAGCGCGATACCACTCGCGCGACTCGCGTCGATAACGCCCATCACGTACAGATTGTAAATAAGCCAGAGCGCGAAGGTCGCGCCTGCCGCAACGCGCGCCAATGGAGCGACGCGCAATTGTAGGGGTGACCGGCTGGTCGCCCTCGCACTCCACAAAAATTCCAACGCCCGCGCGGCGAGCAAAATAAAAAGTGGAATGACCAGCGGAATGTAATGGCGCGTGGTGTAGATGTAATGCGGATTGGAATAAAGTTCTTCGAGATAGAAAAATGCAAAGAGCGCGGCGGTGCCAAAGAAAAACAAATTGCGCCGATTCAGATCGCGCCGAATCACCACCGCCGCGCCGAGCGCCGCGAGCGCGATGCCGAGGGGCGACAAATACCACCCGAGCTTGACCAGATTCGCCGAGCGCGCGAGTGGGGTTTCACCACCAACGTACGCATACAGCGTCGTGACGCGGGGCGCAATCAGATACGCGGAGGCAATCAGCGCGACCACCGCGACTGCGCCGAGCCACCGCAGCGCATTCTCGTACCGCGGCAAGGTGGCTGCAACCCGCGCGCCCGCGCGTCGGTGGAAAATTTGCGCGAGGCGATCCAGCCCGAACAGCAGCACCACTCCGAACAACATTATGCCCGCGAGCATCGCGACATAAATCGGATGACGCAAAAATTCCTGCGCGCTAGGCAAGCCACCGCCCGGCAGCAGCTTGTCAATATTTTTCATCCGCAAAAAATGCGAGTACTGGAAATAAATGTACGTCGGCGCGAATACGTACATATGCGCGAACGCCTGAACCAGCAGCGCGCTAAACGCGCCAAAGAAAACCCAATGCTCGCGTTTCCAGCTCCGCGTAAAAATGACGACGAGCGCATACAGCCCCAGCGGAGCGAGCAGCAGGATCGCATCGGCGCGCGTAAAAAAAATCTCGGCGAAGGCGAGCGCAGCAACAAGGGGAAAGCCAAACTCAGTGACCCCTCTCTTTCCCCCCTCCCTAAGAGGGAATGTAAGGAGGGTCAGCGCGCGCGAACGCACAAACGCGTACATTCCGGTGATGAGCAAGCACTGTGTCAGCGCTTCCGCCACCGGATAGCGCGCGAACCAGAACTGCGGCACGTTGATGATGAGCAAGAAAAACGCGAGCCGTGCGACAGTCCGATTGAATAGAGTGCGCGCGAGAAAATACGCCGAGACGCTGCCGAGCAGTCCAATGATGGGCGTCGCGTACAAGCCCGCACGCAAGCCGAGCGTCGCATCGAAAATCGCGAGCCACACCGGATAAAGGTGCAAGAACTGGGGCAGCACCAGACCGCTCGCTTGGTCGGCAATGAAAAAGCCCGGCAGCCGCAACTGCTTGTAGAGCATAAAAGGATTGATCAGGTCCCAAAAAAATTGGCGCCCGGAATCCGGCGGCAGCGATTGCACCAACGCGTCGTGAATCGAAATCGCGCCGGTGCGCGCGATATGCGCACCGAGATTGACGTACACCCCTGCGTCGGTGTTGCCCAAAATACTTTCCGCCGGATGCGCGGCGAGCAGCACCCCGAGCAGCAACGTCGCGATAAAGATCCAATCGGGACGCAACCGCCTTTCATCCCCCCTTGTGAAGGGGGGAAAGAGAGGGGTACGCGCTATTACTGCCACCGCAATTGATAAAGTCGCGACAAGCGCGCAGAGCGCGACCAGCGAAAAAATTCTGAACTCGGCGAGCACCAGCCCGAACCAGAGTGAAATGAAAATGCTCAACGCGATGGGAATGAAAATCTTTTCGCCGGACGCGAGCGCGCCGGGATCGCGGAAAAGCGCGCGAGCGGTGACATAGCCGGGCAGGAAAAATAAAAGTGGAAATACGACGAGCGCAAGCAGGAGATTCATAAAATGGATCGGCGTGAACTGTGAAAAGTAAAAGGTGAAAGGTGAAGTGTGAAGTGTAAAACGCAAGACGCAAAACGTAAAGTTACACGCAATTTTCCTTTTTACGTTTCACGTCTTTACGTTTACGTCCTCGGATTCTGCCCCAACCTCACCCTCCGTTACTCGCGCCTGCCGCGCCGCGGGTTTGCGCGTCACTGCTTCATAGAGCATGAGTGTGCGATCGATCACTCGGGGCCAATCGAAAATCGCGCGCGCGATTTGAAAAGAAGCGGCGCCCATATCGCGCAGGTGCACCGCATCCCGCACCGCGATCAAGATTTTTTCGCCCAACTCAACCACGTCACCCGGCGCGACCAGATAACCATTCCGTCCGGGGATAACTTTATCGGGAATGCCGCCGACCGCACTCGCCACAATCGCGCGGCGATGTGCCATCGCTTCGAGCGTGACGAGCGAGGAACCCTCGAACAAAGTGGGATGGACGAACAGCGTCGCGATTTCGTAGAGGTTGTGCAAGGTCACGTCATTCACCGCGCCGACCATTTGCACGTGCGGTGTTAATTTCAGTATCTGAATCCGCTGCTCCAGGCGCGCGCGTTCGGGACCCTCGCCCACCAGCAACCACATCCAGCGCGAGGGCAGCGAGGGGCGAATACGCGCGAGTGCGTCGAGCAGGAAATCAAACCCCTTGTTCGGCTCCAACCGTCCCACGCTCAAAAGCAGCGGCGTCATCCGGTGCAGAGAAAATCGCCGCATCACAGCTTCCGTTGCTTCGGCGCTCACGTAGGATAACGCGGCGTCCACGTCGATCCCATTCGGAATCAGCACGACCTTGCCCAGCGGCACGCGCAAAAAGTGGGGAATCTCGGCGGCAGCGGCGGAATCGGCAGCGATCAACGCGGCGGCGCGCTGTGCCGCCTGGCGCGCGAAAAATTGAAACGGCGCGTACGCGGTGCGTTTGGCAAAAGTGGTCTTGAATTCTTCCATGCCCTGCGGATTAATCACGAGCGGCGGGTTGCTCCGCCCGCGCGCGAGCGTATTCGAATAGCCCCAGCCCGACAACCCTTGCGCGTGCACGACGTCAAAATTATTCCTCGCCACATAGTGTCCGGCGCGTCGCGACCAGATCGGATAATTTATGACGCGATTGGGAATGCCGCGCAGGGGCAGCCGCGGCGCGGTGATGATCTGGCATTCAACCCCCGGCTCGTTCCATTGCGCGTCTCGCGTGGGCGGCGTGGTCACCACCGTCACGCGCACG
This sequence comes from Anaerolineae bacterium, assembly GCA_038253185.1. GTDB lineage: Bacteria > Chloroflexota > Anaerolineae > UBA4142 > SHND01 > JBBSHK01. The sequence goes on from JBBSHK010000002.1 coordinate 10,628, forward strand.
CCGGCTCGCGCCAGAAAGCGCGCGAGTTCAGTCACGTGGCGTTCCATCCCACCATAGCCATGCAGACCAAATACGGCGCGCGAGAGCAGAGCGACTCGCATCATTTCAGATTTCAGATTGCGGATTGTCCCTCGATGGCACAGCCTCTAGGGATGTGCCACGGATTGCCGACTTGCTACGCAACCGCGTTTCGTATGACACTGCTGGATTCGCGCGGCACGACAACGCGCGTTGATAGACCGCTTCCACTTGCGCGCCGACGATCTCACTGCTGAATTTTTCTTCCGCCACGCGCGACGCCGCGCGGCTCAAGCGTGCGCGCAGCGCGGGATCGTTGATCAATCGCGTCAACTGCGCGGAAAAATCTTGAACGTCGCGCGCGAGCAAACCATTCACCTCGTGTTCGATAATATCGCGCGTGCCGCCGGTATCAAACGCAATTGTCGGCGTGCCGAGCGCCTGCGCTTCGAGCAGCACGCGCGAGAGTGGCTCCGCCCAACGTGAGGGAAAGAGTAACGCAGTTGCGCCCGCGAGCAGTTGCAAACTTGACGCATTCGACAACCAGCCGCGCAGCTGAAAATTTTCCTCGCGCGCCAGGGTTGATGCCAGTTCGCCGTCGCCCACGACCACGAGCGGAAGATTCACGCCCGCGCGGCGCAAAATCTCCGGCAGCAGGTCCGCGCCTTTCAGAGCGTTCAATTTGCCGATGAATAACAAGTAGGACTGAGCGCGGCGCTCGATTACGAGCGCAAGCGGTGAGCGGTGAGCCAATTCGCGCGTGGCTTGAATATCAATGAGGTTTGGAACGACATTGATTTTTTCCGCCGCGACGATGCCGCGCAATTTTTCCGCGACGTAATTACTCACCGCGATGACCGCGTCGGAATCGCGCAGCGCGCGCTGCCGCCGCGCCAATTCTTTTTCGACCAGCGGCACGAAAGGATACGCAACATTTGCGAACGCGCCGTACTTTTGTTGCAAGCAGCGCGTGAGTTCGCTTCCGCGACAGACCGGGCAGATGCCATCATCCCGCCACAGCGTTCCATACAAACACACGTGCCAATAATCACGTACCGTGCTGACGACCGGCACATTCGTCCCGCGTGCGGCATTGACCGCCGAAGGAATCGTGAGCAGATGCTGCGCGTGAATCAAGTCGGCGTCGCGCGCGCGTTCGCGCAGGAAGGCGACAAAATTTTTATCCAGCGCGCGGTTGCGCTGCCACGCGCGAGCGCCGGGCAGATTGGTCGCCGGGTAGCCAAATTCGGTGACGGACAAATTCGCAAAAACGCGCGTGTGAATTCCAGAGGCGCCGGCTTTGGGCTGGACGATTTCGACCTGATGCCCACGCGCGATGAGCGCGCGCGCGAGATAGAAGGTGCTCCAGCCGCTCCCGCCGGACTTGGGAGGAAATGCATCGGTGGCGATCAAGAGGCGCATTGATCAAGACCGAGGACGGATGACGGAGGGCGGAAGAGCTTCGGTCGTCGGTCTTTCGTCCGTCACTCGCGGAGCGAGATTCCGCGCGCGCAGCCACAATAGTCCGCCGGGCAGACTGGTCGCGACGATGATGAGATGAAACAGCAGCGACATTGAGAAGGCTTGCTCTTGCGGCACGCCGATCAGCCCGAAGAAAAATACCGCGGTCGCCTCTTTCGGACCGAGACCATTGAACGAGATTGGAATTAGCAAGACGAAGGCGATGAGCGGATTGAACAGTAAAAAATAAAAAAAAGATTTGTCGATGCCGACCGCGAGCGCGACAGTGTACCACACGGACGCGGTGAGTACGACGATTATGGCGGAGAGCGTCACGTTCGCCGCGAGCGCGCGATAGCGAAAGCGATAGACTTGCAGCGCGCGATAAATTTTTTGTGCCAGCGGCTTGAGGCGCGCCAGCGGTGGACGCTCGAACAAAAAAACAAAACGGCGCGAGACGCGGCGGCTAAAGAGCAGTGCCAAGCTCAAGATAAATATTCCTGCCGCGAGCACCGTGCCCGTTTCAATCTCGCGGAGTTGAGCGGCGTTGGCGAGCATCAGCGTGGTGAGCGCTGCCATTATGACCGCTGTGCCGAGAAACGCGACGAGCCCGAGCAAGCGATCCACCAGCACCGAAATTGCCGCGCCTTCCGCGCGCCCGCGCGTCGCCCGCGCGAGATCATACGCGCGCACCACATCACCGCCGACATTGGACGGCATCACATTTCCGAAAAAGAGTCCGACCAGTGAGAACGAGAGCAGCGCGCCGAGCGGCGCGTCGATGTCTTGTGCTCTGACCAGAATCTGCCACTTGAGCGCGCCGATAAGGATGGCAACAAAATAGAGCGCGAGCGCGAGCACTAATGGCAGCGGATTCAGGTGCACCAGCACCGCGCTTAATTTGCCTGGATCGACGCGTGTAATCAGGAATGCGATTAGCGCGAGGGTCACCGCGATTTTTAAAATATTGAAAAGAGAATTTTTCATGAGGCAAGTGAAGCGTGAGGGGTGAAACGTAAATACACGATTGCCTTTACGTTTCACGTTTTGCTTTTCACGCGCGGTTCCACTTTTTGGTCAACCTGTTTCGTCGTCCACGCGATGTCCCACACCTCGTGCTTGCGTCCGCGCATGTAATAATCGTAACTGCCGAGAATGCGCGCGATGAATTCCACCACTGCGAGCCAGATGAGGGTGAACATCAGGCGCATTGCCTTAGTCATTTCCTCCATCGCGATGCGGCTCACGCGCACATTATCCATACTGGACACGCGATAGCCGTACTTGCGTCGCAGGTGCAGATGTCCTGCATAGTTGCGCCGCCGCTGCATCACGAATTCGCGCAGGGTCGTGGGTCCCATATTGTACACCACGGCATCGGGCGCGTATTTCACCTCCAGCCCGCGACGAATCACCAGCGCCTCCACAAACGCTTCGTCCATCGCGACATCCGGCGGCAGATGCGTGAACACTTTGCGGAAGGCGATGAGCTCACCCAGTCGCGGAATTTCGAGACAGAGCTGATGTTCCATCTGCAAGCGCAGGTGCGACATATAACCGACGATGTGCTCGGGCACATTCACCGGAATCTTTTGCGCGCCGGTCATTCCGACTTTCGGGTCTTGAAATAATTTCACGAGATTCTCGATCGTCGTCGGACCCGGCACCGTGTCACCACTCTCGAGCACACAAATTTCCTCGCGCGCATTCTGGAGAAACAAATTGATCGCGGCGGTCTTGCCCTCGCGCCTGATCTGTTCGAACAATTTCACGCGCGGATCGCGTTGGACATACTGGCGCACAATGTCGCAGGTGCGATCGGTGCAGCCGCTCGCGACCACGACGATCTCGGTGATCGCGACCTGATCGAGTTCTTGTTTCAGCAGCGCCTCGAGCAGTTGCCCGATGTTGGCTTCTTCGTTATGCGCCGTGATGCCGGCGCTGCAGCGAATGGTCATAGGAATTTCGGATTGCGGATTACAGATTCTGTGCGAATTCGCGCGCCGTTTGCAAGCCGGTCACGATTTGCCACACCTGACTGGAGTGGCGGCAACGTGAATGCGCCATTGTGGCAACCGCGCGCGCGTGGCTGAAAACGACTGAAGCGTGTGTACGCGCCTCACGGTCGAGCCAGAATTCATGGAGCAACGTTGCGCCAAAGGGGAGTTGCGTGGCAGGAACGCGCGGCGCGAGAGAATCTACGGACGCGCGGGAGGCGAACATTGCTCGCGATTATAGCAGATTTCGAGAGAATGGCGAAAAGGGGAAAGTGCGAGAGCCAGTGATGAGATGTGGGTGTTTGGCTCTGAAGATAGTTCCAGCCACCCACACTCGTTCTAATGCTTGGGGAGAAAATAATGCTGCAGCTCGCCCAGATCGTCCAACTGCAACTTGTTCAGAATGTTGCGGAGGTGCACGCGCACCGTTTGGAAATTCATCACGAGCGCGTCGGCGATTTCCTTGTCCGAAAAACCGAGCGCAGCGAGATATGCAATTTCGCGTTCGCGTGCGGTGAGATGATAGTCAATGATTTCCTGACGCGTGGGTTCAGCCGGCTTGGACGCGCCAAATAATTTAGCGACCAGCCCCTGCAGTCCCTCGGCGAGTTTGGAACCTTGAGTTACTTCAAAATAGGGCGATGAAATTGATTGCTGATATTTCTTGAATTTTTTGCGACCCATTCAATATCCTTTCACAAAATTATTCCACATTGCATTTTAACGTGGAATATTTCTTTCGCGCGTTACAGTTTGATAACAAAGTACGCATGCCTAACAGACGACTGACGATTGAACAATTGTTACTTTCATCTTCCGTCCTCCATCTTCCGTCGTCCTACAGCTTTAATACTTTGGCAAATTTCGTCTCGCTCTTGAAGGGACCGACCGCGGCAAAGTTCAACCATTCCTCGTGAAAGAGCACGCGCGCGATGCGCTGAACATCTTCGGCGGTCACGACATCAATCGCGGCAGTCACATCATCGACCGTCAAAATCTCATTCCGCAATGCTTCCTGCCGACCGTACCATCCTGCAATCGAATGCGTGTCCTCCATCGAGAGGAGCAGATGTCCTTTGATCAATTCTTTTGCCTTGGTCAATTCATCCGGCGGCACCAACTCATCGCGCAGCCGCACCCATTCGTGCAGCATTGCTTCGAGCGTCGCCACCGCGTTCTTTGGTTCCACCGCGGCGTAGCAGCCGAGGTAGCCGCAGTCTTCGAGTGAGCTGCCAAAGGTCGAGACGGAATACGCGAGGCCGCGTTTCTCGCGAATTTCTTGAAACAGACGCGAGCTCATACCTTCGCCGAGCACCGAATTCAGCACACTGATCACAAAGCGATCGGGATGCATTCGTGGAAACGCCCAGGTGCTCACGGCGACGTGCGCCTGCTCGGTGGACTTGTGGCGAACGTGCAGGCGCGGGGCGTGCTGTCCATTTTGAAATGGAACGAAATCACTCTTGGGTGATGGTTGAAACGCGCCCAGCGCGTCACTAATTTTTTGAACTACGCTGTCCGCTTCGAGCAAGCCCGCCGCGCTGACGACAATATTGCTGGCGTGATAATGCTGCGCGAGATAATTCGACATCTGCTCACGCGTGATGGCGCTCACACTTTCGACCGAGCCGGCGATGTCGCGTCCGAGCGGATGGGAGGGCCACATCATCAGGTCGAGATCATAAAAGAGCAGTTCATCCGGCGAGTCGAAGGTTTGGTTGATTTCCTCGACGATCACGTGGCGCTCTTTTTCAATTTCCTCCGTAGCGAGTTGGGAATGTTTGAGCATATCGCTCAGGACGTCGAGCGCGATATCAAAATGTTGGTACGCCACCTTGACCCAATAGGTCGTCAGCTCGTGTCCGGTCGAGGCATTGAACGCGCCACCGATGCGCTCGATCGCGACGGCGATGTCTTGCGCGGTGGGGCGTCTCTCCGTGCCTTTGAACAGCATATGCTCGATGAAATGTGAAATGCCGCTCTGTGGTTCCGGTTCATACCGCGCGCCGGTGGCAACATAAATCGCCAGCGTCACCGACCGCGTGTGCGGCAGTTCATTCACAAAAGTACGCAAGCCATTATCTAAAACAAAACGTTGATACATAACAAGTGTCAGGTGTGAGGTGACAAGGAATGAGTTGCGTCCTCTTGTCACGCGTCACTTTATCTAATCATCGCGTCGGTCATTCTTGCGACGCGGGTCATTATTTTCACATCGTGCACGCGAATCATATCCGCGCCGCGCGTGATCCCGACGGAAATCGCGGCGGCGGTGCCTTCTGCGCGCTGATCGATTGGTACTTCCAGTGTGCGGCTGATAAAACCTTTGCGCGAAGGTCCAATGAGAATCGGATAGCCGAGTGATTTGAACTCACTCAAATGACTCACGATTTGTAGATTCTGTTCCACGGTTTTTCCAAACCCCAAGCCGGGGTCAATCAGAATTCGTTCGGCGCGAACGCCGGCTTGCAGCGCGGTCTCCACCTGCGCGCGCAATTCTCGCATTATAGCACCGATAAAATCATCGCCGCTCTGCTCGCGCGGTGGTGTTGCTTCATCCGGGCGCCGCGACCAGTTGTGCATAATGACGACGGCGGCTCCACTCTCCGCGACCGCGCGTTTCATGTCCAGATCAAAGCCCAAGCCCCACACATCGTTGACGAGATGCGCGCCGGCGGCGAGTGCCGCGCGTGCCACCTGCGCCTTGTACGTGTCAACCGACAGCGGCACTCTTACCTCTTTCGCGAGCGCCTCGATAACGGGCAGCAGGCGCGCCATCTCCGTATTGGCATCGACCGGTTCGGCATTCGGATGGGTTGACTCGCCGCCAATGTCGAGAAGATCCGCGCCGTCGTCGATGAACTGCTGCCCGCGCGCCACGATTCGCGCGATAGATTGCTCGGTCGAATCGCCGGGCTGAATCAGTCCATCGCCGGAGAATGAATCGGGTGTCACATTCAGAATGCCCATCACGTACGTGCGCGAGCCCCACGCGAAATTGGTTGGACCGATCTGCGTGGAAGTGAATGAGACTTGCTCAAAATTATCGAGCGTGCGCTCCAGTTCGTCCGCGAGCAGATGCAATTCCTCTTCCGGCTGCCAACGCAAGCGCACAAAGAGATGAGCGAATTGATAACGTGTGGCGCACAACAGTACGTCTGTGGTGCCGGGTCCGCTGTGTTCCAGCCGCGCGGCGGTGACGACCTGCCCGCCTTCCATCACCAATTCTTGATACAAGAGGCGCGCCAGCGGCAGCGATACCGCTTCGAGTTTCAGAATGTGAAAGGTGCCGCGCGCGATTTTCTCGGAGAGGCTCGTCTCAGATGACTCCGCGCCGACTCGTACGAGTGCGGCGCGGAGTTGTTCGTTCGTATGCAGTTGGAGTACACGCGGGTTGAGCGACATGCTTTACCGAAATTTATTCCTTTTGTTTCATTTGCAAGAGTACGACCTGAGTTTCTTTGGGCAGACTGTCTTTCGTGACCTTGAGCGTTTCCACTTTTTCCGGCGCGGTGATGCCCATCTCTTTGATAAATTTATCCACGCTGTCGAGCTTGACCGCGAGGTCAGGCACGCGATAGTGAATTGGGATCACGATCTGCGGCTCGAATAGAGACACGACTTCGGTTGCGTCCGAGGCGTTGAGCGCGCCGCCGCCGCCGACCGGGATCAGCAGAATGTCCACGTTGCCAAAGGACTCGGCTTGCGCCTGTGTGGGCACGTGACCGAGATCACCCAGATGGCAAACATTCAAGCCGTCGATATTGATCACGTACGCGGTGTTCTTGCCGCGGTCTTTGCCGCTGCGCTTGTCGTGATAAGTTTGCACGCCCGTGAGAAAGACTCCACTGATCTCGTATTCACCGGGACTATTCACGATTTTCGGCTCGCCGCGCACGCCGTCAGCATAATCGTGCCCGGCGTGATTGTGACTGATGGTCACGATGTCGGCGCGCGGGCGCGGAAAGCTCAAGCCAATTGTTTTTTCATACGGGTCATTCACCACAGTTGCTTCGCGGGTGCGCAGTCGCGTACAAGAATGCCCGAACCAATCGATTTCCATTGCTCCTCCAGTGGTGTGTCCCTCCCTTGCCTCTCCCATTGAGCAGGAGAGGGTGGGGGAATTCCTCGCGATTATATCGCTTTCGAGAACGAAACGCAAAAAAACCACACCGATAGCGATGTGGTCGAGCAATTTGCCTGAAACTTCATCGAGCTGAATTGGCATATTAACTTCCGGCGTAAGCGGCGAGTCGCATCACCGCGCGCCGTACCGAGCTTCTGCGCGCGAGTTGATAAGTCGCATGGTTGAGCGTATAGCGCCGTGTCAACACATGCAAATAGGCCAGGTCATCCAATTCCTTGATCGTCGCTTTGAGATTGCGCCGGATCTGATTGGCGATTTCTGCCGCGGTCATACGCACCTCGGGATTGTGCCCGAAAAAGAGCAGCAGGTCCCAGCGCACGAGATTGGTCGCATAGCGCTCGACAAAGGTGAAGAGTTCGAGATCCACTTCGGCAGGTGCAACTAAAGGTGTCTGTACAGGCTGAGTCAATGCCATTACCATAAAGGTCTCCTGAAGACCCCCGACTGCTACTCTAACATGCGCCGTTGTGCGCAGCAATAGTACCAAGTGACCGATGCGAGATTAATTGCGCGCGAGGAGAATGGAGTGATTTAGCGAGAGCTTACAAAATCGAGAATGACCTCGTTCACCGCGTCGGAGCCGGTGCAATTGGCGGTCAGGCGATACTTGTATTGAGGCGAGCGCAAACTTCCGTCCGAATTCACGATGGCGACCTGTCCTTGCACACTGGCACCTTTTTTAAAGATCCACTCCCAATACCCGGCGCGATTGTTGTGAGTGCCGGTCGTATCTGTGCCGACGATATGTCCGCCTGCCCACACACGCACGAGGATTCCATTCAACCGCTGCCCGGAATTGTCGGACACGGTGCCGGAGAGATACCACGTGCCGCAATTCGGATATTCTTCGGGTGGATGGCTCAGCATGAAAGCAGGCTGCGGCGTGGGGGTAAAGGTCGGCGGAACTAGGGTCGCCGTCGGCGCGGGCGGGCGTTGCGTCGCCGCAGGAGGAGGCTGTGTCGGCAGACGCGTAGGCGGTGGTGCGGGAGGCGCTGCGGGCGCTGTCGCGGTGAAAACAAAAACGAAGGATTTCGGCGTGGGCTGTACGAATTGCGCCACAGGAGGTGAATAAGGTATCACCACAAATTTGAGGATGGAGAACCCGCCCGGCGTTTCCGTCGCGGTGGGAAAGAAACTTGCTCCCGAGTCGGGCGTGCTCGTCGGCGTACGGGTGGCGCGTTCTGTTTCAGTTGCGGTCGGTGTGCCGGTTGCGGTCGGCGTCCAGGTGGGCGGTAACGAGAATGCCGCTTCGGTCGGCAGTGGAGGTCGCAGCGCGCCGATCGGATTCACGCGCGGATTCATAAAAATCAAGGCATAGCAGAGGCACACTACCAGAATCGCGCCCGCGACCCCGAATGTAGCGTATTGAAAGAAATGATCCCGTTCCGGCTCAATCGACAATGTGTACTCTCAAATGACGACTTGACGCATCCCCTGTAATCATTCAGATCAGAAAAATGAAAAATGTAAATGAACAGTTTTGTAGCAGTGGGACGTGTTGCAATGGGAGTATAACTGGACCGCCGCGAGGCGGTAAATAGTAAATTAGTCTGGTCGTCCGGTTGGACAACGAGTTTCTCGAAAACCTTTTTCGGGAATTTTTCCGCGCATTTATTTTGGAAAAACTTTTTCTCCTTGACCGTACAGCTCATCCGGCACCAGCAGAAAGTACGTTTGGTTCGCGCGCTGAACAGCATCAAG
>JBBSHK010000003.1:0-19424 GCA_038253185.1 Anaerolineae bacterium
CAGCGCGCCCACGATCAGCAAAAGAAATTTTTTGCGCTCGACATTAATTCCGAGCGCGGCGGCTTGCTCCTCGCCCAGCAAGAACGCGTTCAGGTCATTCCCCATCGCATAGGCGAGCAACAGACAGACGGCCATCAACGGAGCAACGATGGACAACAAATCCCAACCGCTCGCGCTCACGCCGCCCATCGTCCAGAGCACCACGCGCTCGAGCGTGTTGCGATTCACCAGCATGAGAAAGGACATCAGCGCCGCCATTAGCGAACTCGCGGCAAAGCCCGCGAGCAGCAGCGTCAAAATCGGCGTACGCGCCCCGATGCGCGCGAGGCGATAGACGAAAAGTACCGCCGCCAGCGCGCCGGTGAACGCCGCCGCCGGCACCAGCGCGTAATTGACGATGCCAAATTGCAACGGGATCAGGAACGCGAGCGTTGCTGCGAGCGCCGCGCCGCCCGACGTTCCGAGAAGATAAGGGTCCGCCATCGGATTGCGCAAGAGTCCTTGAAAAATCACGCCCGCGCCCGCCAGCCCCGCGCCGACCATTGCCGCGCCGAGCACGCGCGGAAAGCGCAACTGCCAGATGATTGCTTCGTCGGTCGCGCTCCACGCGATATTGAGATCGATTCCGCTAGAGCGTTTCAAGATGATCGCGACGATTTGTGGCAAGTCTATGCCGACCGTGCCAAACCGCGTCGCGAGCAAAAGCGCGAGCGCGAGCAAAACCAACAGCGCGCTAAATACCACGAGGGGTTCACGCGGGTGAACGCGAAAACTCGCCGCGAATTTTTTGTGTACTCGCGCGGTAATCCCCGGTGCGAAATTCCGAGTTGCCATTGTTTCAAACTGCGCGTCCTCCCCTTCCTTTTGACGGAAGGGGAGGACGCGCAGAGTCGATTTCTACTCCTCTATTGGAACACTTCGGGGTGAATCAACTTGGCTGCCGCGTCGAGTCCAAGCACGATGCGTGGACCGGGACGACTGACCAAATTATCGTCGATGGGAAACACCTTATTATTTTTCACCGCGCTGATGACATCCCAACCCGGGCGCGCTTTCACTGATTCAGGAGCAATGCCGTAGGAGGCATCGCTCAAGATAATTATTTCCGGGTCTGCTTTGAGAATCTCTTCCGCGTTGAATTGCGCGTACGGCTGCTGGGCGCTCGCGGTCACACTCGTTCCGCCCGCGAGTTTGATGAGGTCATCAATAAAGTTGCCGGGTCCGGGCGCATACGGTTTTGCAGGATCGGTCGCGTCCAACTCCCAATAGACGCGCGGCGTGGTCTTGGCTTTTGCCACTTTTGCCTGAAGCTCCGCGAGCTGGCTGTCCATCGCAGAGGTGATCTGCTTGGCTTGGTCTGGCGCGCCGAGCGCTTGCGCCTCCAGACTGATGTCGTCTTTGATCGTCGCGAAGGTGGTCTTTTCCGATCCGACGATCACGAAGTTCAACTTGAGATCTTCCAGCTTTTTGATCACATCCTTTGATGTGATCCCCGCGCCGAGCACGAGGTCAGGCTTGAGCGCAACCAATTGCTCATAGTTCAGATCAAACCCTTTTGTTACTTTCGGCAGAGTCTTGACCGCCGCCGGATAATCGGAGAATTCATCGACGGCGATGACGCGATCACCCGCGCCGAGCGCAAACGCGATTTCGGTCGTGCTCGGAGCGAGCGAAATAATTTTTTGCGGCACCGCGCTCAGTGTCACCTTGCGACCCGCGCTGTCAGTCAGAGTGAGTATCGAGGCGGTCGCGGTAGCCGGCACGGCGGTGGAAGTTGGAACTGTGGCTGTTGTCGGCGCTGTTGTCGGCGCAAGCGTTGCGGCAATCGTGGGCGCGGTCGTCGCGAGGACAGTGGTCGGAGCGACCCCGGGCGGCGGCGCATTGCACGCGGCGAGCAATGTCAATATCGCCATCACAAAGAAGGCGACGGTAATTTTTCGTGAAGACATTTTTATCTCCCTGATCCGTTTGAAATTGGTGGTCGTCGAAATTGGCGCGGCGGGCGCGGCGATGACCACGCCTAGTGCATCATTAGGAGAGCTCTCGGTCGTGCAATGCCAGAAACCCTATAGCCATAAGCCCGCGCCGACATTGCTTGTACAACCAGACTGTTAATGCTGCACTAGCGCCGAAAATAAAAATCCCCTTGCCTACTCGACAAGAGGATGGAAAGATGGCGGCTGTGCCATAGTTCATGCCCCCTTTCTCGCGAAGGTTACATGCCAATCTCGCGAGCAGTTGCGCGTGTGCGCCAAAACTGCTCGTGGTCTCGCAGTGAGACCAAGGCACGCGGCAGGCATTCTGGCTTTAAGCAGTCGCCAGTCGCCAGTCGCCAGTCGCCAGATATTTTTTCTGACGACTGATTACTGAGAACTGTCAACTGATTTCACAGTTGCGGGACAGCGCCGGAGTTGCACCGGACTTCCCCTACGTGGCGCGCCGAGTTGTTCAATTGTTAATGCCGCGATTATAACACACGCCGCGCGTTTGACAAGTTGCGCGCGAACAAACGCGCCTCTATAATTGTTGGGCTATGTCGGACTCGCAAGAAATATTCTGGACGGCGGGATTTCTGAATGAGCGGTTTCCCGCGCCGGTCTCGCCACTCGGCTGGTCGGTCATCGGTACGTTGTTTGAACAATACGCGCTGCGCGAGCCGCTGCGGTATATGGGCTATCCGGAGGCGGACAAAATTCCCGCGACGCGACTCTTCAACGGACATCCTTACTCGAACGTGCTCATCTTCCAGATTATTTACAATCCGTTTCCTGACGCGCTGCTGCCTGCGGACGCGGTGAGATATTTTCCCGGGGGCGATATGAGTTGGCGCACGCGTGCGCCGTACCCGCGCTCGATCTTGAATCCGCGTTTTCTGCTTGCGCTAATATTTCACGTTGCGCGCGATCCGATCAATGTTTCGCCTTTCAACTATTGGCAGTGGCAGCGACTGGCGCGTCGCTTTGATGAACGCGTGGCGCCGCTCCACGCGCGTCTCGACCGCGCCGCGACGAACGCTGAAATCCTCGCGGTTGTGCGCGATACCAATCGATTGCACGTCGAGCTTTTGAAAATCCACCGGTGGAGTCTCACCTACGCGGATATTTTTTACAAGCTGCTCGCGCGGCTGGCAGCTGAGGACGCGCAAGCTCTCATCTCGCAAGTGCCCAACCTGACGCAAGTGGTCAATCGAGAACTGCGTGCGCTGGCGCAACTCGCCGCGGAATTATCAGTCCCGCTGGATTCGGTCGAGCAGATGCGCGCGGCATTGCAAGACCCGCGCCGGCGCGAGTTTGCGGAGGCGCTGGAAAAGTTCTTGCGCGAGCATGGACATCGTTCGTTCACGCTCGACCTCGCGCGGCCGACCTTCCGCGACGACCCGAGCCAGTTCCTGCCATTACTGTCCCAGGCGGACGCGCCGAGCGCTTTTGTTCCAGCTTGGCAGACCACGCGCGCGCAGGTGCGCCGCCGCCTTCCCCGCTCACAGCGAATTTTTTTTGACGTGGTGCTCGCTTTTGCGCGTCGTTACGCGCAGTTGCGCGAGAATCAGCGCTATTATTGGCAAAAGTCACTCGCGGTAAGCCGACGCGCGTACCTGCTGCTCGCGGCGCGGGAGAATTTCGGTGATGCCCCGCAGGACATTTTTTACGCGACCGCGGAGGAGATCGAAGGTTTTGTGAGCGCTCAGAGCCACCGACCAGCGCTTCGCGCGCAAATTCAATTGAGGCGCAAACAGTACCAAACCTTCCAGCGCGAATATCTCGAATCGCCCTCGCGCGCGTATCCGTCGTTCTTGCGCGGAGATATTCCATTAGATCTAGATCGTCTGCCACAGGATGGAATTTGGCAGGGACGCGGTGTGAGTCCCGGGCAGGCAAGCGGCGCGGTGCGGATTATTCTTGACGCGCGCGATCTCGGTCAGGTCGCGCCCGGTGAGATTCTGGTCGCGCCCTCGACGGATCCGGGATGGACACCTGTGTTCGGTCGGGTGGCGGGGCTAGTGCTCGAGCGCGGCGGTGTGCTGGCACACGGCGCGATTGTGGCGCGTGAATATCACTTGCCGGCGGTCGCGGGAATTCCAAACATTACGCGCGAATTGAGCGACGGCGATTGGGTCCAAGTGGATGGCACGCGCGGGGTCATTCGAAAAATAAAAAAAATCGGGTCATCAAGCCCGGCCGCTTGATGACCCGCATGGGCCACTCTGGGGGGAGAGCGGACCCATTTACTGCCAAGTTTGGGATCGCACTATTCGTGCAGTCTAAAAAAACCCGCTTCTCCGTTGACCGAAGAAGCGGGTTGCAATCTGGCACGCTAGTCTCTTCGGCAGCCCGGCGACCTTTGCGAATTTCTTTTTGAAATTCACTTTAGACCCGTAGCTTTGCGTCCCACACTTTCGCGTGGTTTGCCTTTATCGGAGTGGTTTTTACTTACGGTGGCATTGTAACCGCGTGATGCGGTTTCCTCAATGGGATAACGGTACTGAACAATGCACAATGCACGATAAAGAATGAGGAATGCACAATGAAAAATGAAAATCGAAAATTGACGATGGGCAAGGTTCAAGGCACAACGACAGCCCGAGTTACTCTAGCTGCGCTTCGAGTGGTTCTGCCAAGAGCGCGCGCAAAAGCTGGATGGTATTCTGCGCGTCGTTTACATCCACGATTGGCAAAGGTGTATGCAGGTAACGCGCGGGAATGGAAACGCCGCCGACGAGATTGCCGCCGCGCGAAATCTGCATGGCTTCTGCCTCTGTGCCGCCGTGCAGTTGTACTTCCAATTGATAGGGCACACGCGCGCGTCGCGCGGATTCGATCAACAACTCGCGCACGCGTGAACTCACCAGTGTCGTTTCATCCTTAATCTTGATCGCCACACCTTTGCCCAACGCGATACTGCCGATTTCAGCCTCTGGCGTATCCGCTGCCTCGGTCACCTCGACTGCCAGTGCGAAGTCCGGCTGAATGCCGAAGCTCGCGGTGGTCGCGCCGCGCTTGCCCGTATGCCCCTGAACCGTAAAAACAAAATAAACATCGTCCGCTGTAGCATGCAACTCGCGCAGGGTTTGGATCAGGACCGCGCAGCCTAGGCGATTATCCACTGCCCTTGAACTCAGCCGATTACCCGTCTCGACCACCTCACCGAAAAATGTCGCGGCATCGCCGACTGACACGCGCGCCTCGCTTGGACCGCTCGCGCCCACGTCGAGATAGAGACGCTCCGGCTCGATCTCTTTCGATTTGGCTTTTTTGCGTTCACGCCCAATCACCCCGACCGTTCCATTCTTAAATACACAGCGCTGCCCAAGCAGCGCGAGCGGCTCTATCTCGCCCAGCGGAGCAAAACGACAAAAACCTTTTTGGTCAATGTGCGTGATCATCACTCCCAATTCATCCATATGCGCGGCGAGCAGAATTTTTTTGCGCGCGGAATTTGCGCGCCCGCGTTTCACCGCGATCAAATTGCCCAACACATCCACGCGCAATTCATCCGCGAATGATTGCACCTCATCGCGAATCTGCGCACGAATTGGCGCTTCGAATCCGGGCGGTCCGAACGCGGCGGTCAGTCGCGCGACCAGTCCTTTGAATTCGGATGAATCCGCGTCAACAGATTTTTTTTCAGGCACGGTGGTTCGTTTTGCCATAATGTATTTTAGAGCCGCGCTAAATCACAGGTGTCAGTCCACGCGCGAGGCGCGGCAGAGTGGCGCGCATCAGGCGCAAGGTGTTCCGATAATCGCGCAAGCTCAAGAGCGCCGCGGGCGAATGCAGATAGCGCGTGGGTACGGACACTGCCACGCCTGGCACTCCTTCGCGCGCGAGATGCAGGCGCCCGGCATCCGTGCCACCGATCATCGGCTGCTTGACCTGATACGGAATTTTGTTTTCACTCGCGGTCGCGATCAATAACTTCACCAATCGCGGATCCGCCATCAGCGTCGGATCGGCAAGCGTGATCGCGGGGCCATAACCCAGTCGCGTCGTCGGCGAGACATCTTTCTCTTTAGGTGAATCGTCGCACACGGTGGCTTCGAGCACAAAAGCCGCGTCAACATCGAGCGTGAACGCGGCAACGCGCGCGCCGCGCAAGCCAACCTCTTCTTGCACCGTGAACAGACCGTACAGGTCGAATGGATATTCCTCGGAGAGCAAATCGACCAACAGCGCGCAGCCCGCGCGGTCGTCCAGTGCCTTGCCGCGCACCAGCCCATTTCCGATGCGCGCGAATTCGGTCGCGAAGGTGGCATAGTCGCCAATCTGCACCACGCTCAACGCGTCCTCTCTCGAATGCGCGCCAATGTCGAGCGAAAGGTCATCCGCCTCGATCACCTTGTCCATCTCTGCGGCTTTGAGTCCGTGCCGCGGTTTCATCCCAATGACGCCCGCGATTTTATTTTCTCCGATGTGAAATACTTTGCTCGGCAGCACGCGGTCGTCGATCCCGCCGACTTTGCTAAAGCGCAGGCGACCATCCGCTTCGACGTGCACAATCAAAAGCCCGACTTCGTCCATGTGCGCTGCGAGCAGCACTGTTGGCGCATTCCGCCGCGCACCCCGCGTCGCCGCGCGTTTCAGTGTGATCAAGTTGCCCAACGAATCAACGCGGTATTCATCGACGCGATCCGAAATCGCGTCGATGATCAATTCGCGCACTCGAGCTTCGTCACCCGAAACGCCGCGCGCGTTGGAAAGTTTTTCCAGCAGCATCGTTACTGGTGCTTGCCCCCAGTCATTCGGCGGCGTGAGACCGTCGCGCCTCGCGCCACCATTTTCGTTTCAACTTGCAAGTCGCGGTAGAACGATTCATCCAGCTCCGCCGAAAACGCGGCGAGCAAGCGCGCGCTGTATTCGATATCAGCCAGCGCGATGGTTTCGACACTGGTGTGCATATACCGCAGCGGCAGGTCGAGCAGACCGGTCGGGATTCCGGTGGAGACCACTTGCATCGCCCACGCGTCGGTGCCGGTCGAACCTGCATACGCGGTAATTTGATGAGGGATTTCACGCGAGCGCGCGACCTGCATCAATTTTGTGTGGACGGTGTGGTGAATGTTTGGACCGAGCGCGAGTCCGGGTCCCTTGCCGAGCGCCACCGCGTTAACCGCGCTCATGCCCGGCTGCTCTGCGTGAGTGACATCGAGCGCAATCGCGACATCGGGGCGAACCTGAAAGGTCGAGGTGAACGCGCCGGGGTAGAAAGTACCGTGCTCCTCCTGCACATTCGCCACTGCGTAAATATCCCAGCCGTGTTCGACTTGGCTCAATTGTTTCAATGCCTCGATCACCGCCACCACCGCGCAGCGATCGTCAAACGCTTTGCCTGCGAAACGACCGTTGCACAACCTCGAAACGCGGCGATCAATCGTAATCGTGTCACCCACCGAAACCAGCGCGCGCAATCGCGCATCAGACAACCCTACATCAATGAACAAGTCGTTCAGCGGCACCGGCTTGCCGCGCTCTTCGGCGGTGAGGACGTGCGGCGGGCGCGCGCCGATAATACCCGGCAGCGTCTCGCGCCCATGCACAAGCACATCTTGCGCCAGCAGCACGCGCGGGTCAAAAGAACCGACCGCCACGAAACGAATCACACCGCGATCCAGCGCGGTTACCATCAATCCGATTTCGTCGATATGTGCTTCGAACAGGAGCTTGGGACTCTGCGACGCGCGACTCTTGTGTCTACGCGTGCGGGTGGCGCGCTTGAGCGCAATGACGCTGCCAAGCCGGCTGTACGAGATTTCATCGGCGAAAGGTTCCATCTCGCGCGCCACGATCCGGCTCACCGCATCCTCGTGACCGGACACACCGCTCGCCTCCGATAATTCGATCAACAGGTTTTCGAGTGACATTGCTGAATGCAAAAAATCGCGCCTTCAGCGCGACAATTTGATGAGTAGCGAATTTTCTTCTGCTTCGACCGCGACGACGCGCAAGCCGGTGTTCGCCAGCGCGCGTTTGATCTCGGCGTTGATTTCCTCTTCCGCCGCGCGTTTCAAGTTACTGACCTGCTGGGCAATAATTTGCTGCGGGACATTGAATCCAGCGACATCGACCCGGTCTAGGTCAATGGTGATCGCGCCGTTGCTCACGCCAAAGTGCATCGCCGCTTTAGGTCGCACATTCAAGGATTGACCGAGCAAGGTCACGGGGAAGGTCGCGCTGACATCGGCGCGATTGGGCGCGTGGAGGTTGATGCCGAGGTCGGTGCCAAGCAAGCCGCCGCCAAGACCCGCGCGCAATTGATCGTTGACGAACTGCTCACTCGCCGTGATGGTTACGTCCGCGCCGCTCACCGCAGACGCGGGCAGCAGAGGCAAAGTGGAGGGGGAAGTGAAGAAAGAATATGCGAGGAACGCACCAACGCCGAGAACAAATCCAAGAATCAAAAGGAGACAACCGGAAAAAACGCGCATAGTGATTGCGGATTGCGGCGCTCGATTACGAACGCGGCAATTACATAGATTCGGGCGCGGCGACTCCCATCAGATCGAGCGCGTGCGCGAGCACGCGTTTCGTCGCGCCGACCAATTTCAAACGCGCCTTGGTCATCTCCGCGTCGGCGGGATCGGAGGAGAGCACGCGGCATTGGCGATAAAAGGCGTGGAACGCGGCAGCCAAATCGCTCGCGTAATGCGGCAGGTGATGTGGCTCAAGGCGCGTCGCGGCAAGCTCGACCACTTCTTCAAACCGCAGCATCGTGCGAATCAGGTCCAGCTCTGCCGGATGTTGCAACAAGCTGACATCCGCACCCTCGCTCGTCGCGCCCACTTCTGCCGCGTGCCGCAAAATGCTGGCGATGCGCGCGTGCGCGTACTGCACATAGTAGACCGGATTTTCGTCCGACTGCTCTTTCGCCAGTTGCAGGTCAAGCTCCATCGTCGAATCGGCAGAGCGCGTGATCAAAAGAAAGCGCACCGCGTCGGGACCAATCTCGTCGAGCAATTCTTCCACCGTGATGAACTCGCCGGCGCGCTTGGACATTCGTACCGTTTCGCCGCCGCGTTTGAGCAGCACGTGTTGATACACCAAAAGCTTGACGCGGGTCACGTCAAGCCCGAGCGCCTTGGTAATGGCGTATACGCGCGGCACATCGCCTTGATGATCCGCGCCCCACACATAAATCGCGCGGTCGAATTTTCGCTCGACGACTTTATTCCACACATACGCGACATCGGACGCGAGATAAGAAGGTCGCTCGTTCTCTTCGGGAATCACCGCGGCGGAGCGAATCAAAACCGCGTCTTTTTCGAGACCAAACTTGGTCGCGGCGAACCACACCGCGCCTTCGCTCTCGTACGTTAAATCTTTATCGCGCAATTGCTGTAACAGTTTTTTGAAAAGACCACTGCCGTGCAAGCTCGATTCGGGAAACCACGAATCGAATTCGACGCGCATCCGCGCCAGTGTCGCGCGTGCCTCCGCCAGCACCATCTCAATGCCGAGACGACCGAGCGCGCGAATCGCTTCGGCGCGCGGCATCTCTAAATATTTTGTGCCTTCGCGCTGCAGAATCTCGCGCGCATAATCGGCAATGTACGCGCCCTTGTAGCCATCTTCGGGGAACGGCTCGCCGCGTCCCGCGGCTTGCGCGTATAACGCGTAAACACTTTCGCCAAAGTGCCGCACCTGCGAACCCGCGTCGTTGATGTAATATTCCGTTTCGACGGTATAGCCCGCGGCGCGCAGAACTCGCGCGAGCGAATCACCTAACGCGCCGTTGCGCGCCGAGCCGACGGTGAGCGGACCGACCGGATTCGCGCTCACATGCTCGACCTGCACGCGCTGCCCTGTCCCAAAATTAAGGTCGCCGAATCTTTCTCCGGCGGCATCAATTCGCTCCACCTCGCGCGCCAACCATTCCGGCGCGAGCGTGAAATTGATAAAGCCCGGCGGAGCGGTTTGCGCCTGTGCAATCGCGGCATCGCCATCAAGATGTTTTGCAATCGTCTGCGCGATCTGCAACGGCGCGCGGCGCGCGACCGACGCGAGCTTCATCGCGACCGAGGCGGAATAGTCGCCCCATTCTGGGCGCGGCGCGCGATCAATCGTCAGCGTCGGTATATCGAACGGCGGCAGTTCACCCGCCGCTTGTGCCGCAACAATCGCGCCGCGCGTCAATTGGGCAATATGATCGCGAATCATAAGTTGGATTCCGTCCGAATTTGCGCCGCGCTGGATCGGGGCAAATAATCGTTGCGCGGCAGCCACGTCACAAATTGATACAGCGGATACAATTGTCCGAGCCGGAACAAAACCTCCGCCGCGAGCGTTTCCGCATCCGCGCGCTCGTCGCCTTGCGCCAATGTCCGCGCGATTTTCAAATCGTGCGCGCCCGGTTGGTATTCTGCCAGCGTCGCGTTGAGCGCGCCGAGATTGATAAGACGACTGCAACTCGCGCGCGCGATTTCGGTACGAGATAAACTCAAGTCTGTGCTCGGGGGTTCCGCAATATGCAACGAATAACCTCCGCCCATTTCCGCCAAGAGTTGGCGCAGATGTCTTTTTTGCGGCGCGCCATTCAGCAATTTATTTTTGAAATTTTGTCCGTCTGCCCACGCCTTGTGACTGACGAAAAGTTCGACCGAAACGCCGTACGGGTCGAGCGTGATGCCGAGCAGCGCGTTGGCGAACCACTTGCTAAAGTCTTCGCCAAATTCTTTTTTCATCAAGCGCACGACGGTCTCGGGTTTGGAATAACGCAGCGTCATTGAATCGATGCGCGGCACGGCGCTGGAAATGCGCGCGGGCGAGATGAGCCATTGCGGTTGCCAATAACTATGCAAGTCCCAGCGGCGCGCACGCATCTCGGGATAAATCTGCTGGTGCAGCCACGCGAGTTTATTGCGAACGTGCGCGCGGGCATCGTCGAGCGCCGCATCGCTCGCGCTCGCTTCATCGAAAATGTCAAAGTCGGCTGAAGTAAAAAAAGACATCGGTCAAGACCCAGCCCCTCCGTTACCCTCCCCTTCCCAACAAGAAAGGAGAGGGCTGAGCGGCGCAGGTTCAATGCTTCTCATTTTTTCTTTGACTGGCGCTTTGCCACTTTTGCCTCCGCGACGCGTTCGACTTCAAGCGGCTTCATCTCATCCCAATTCTGCCCAACTTTGACTTCGACGTTGAGCGGCACATCCATTTCGTAGGCGTGCTCCATCGTATCA
This sequence comes from Anaerolineae bacterium, assembly GCA_038253185.1. Taxonomy (GTDB): domain Bacteria; phylum Chloroflexota; class Anaerolineae; order UBA4142; family SHND01; genus JBBSHK01. The sequence continues at coordinate 11,165 of JBBSHK010000003.1, forward strand.
CACACCAGCGACGCGACTTGGTTCACTTCTGATTCGGGACATTCGAGCAGCAGTTCGTCGTGGACTTGCAAAATCATCCGCGCCGCGAGTCCGCGCGCTTCCAACTCGCGATGGAGATTCACCATCGCGCGCTTGATAATATCCGCCGCCGTCGCCTGAATCGGCATATTGATAGCCTCGCGCTCTGCCTGATTGCGAACACCTTGCGGCACGCGGCGCTCGCTCGCGAGTTCAGGAAAATAGCGGCGGCGTCCCATCAGCGATTCAACATAACCCTGATTGCGCGCCTGCTCTTTCGTGCGCTCCATATATTCTTTGACGCGCGGATATTTTTCCCAGTACGCACTGATCAACCGACGCGATTCTTCCAGACTCAATTCGGTGCGACCTGCCACGCCCCAATCGCTGATGCCATACACCACGCCAAAATTGATTGTCTTGCCAAGTCGTCTTTGCTGCGGCGTCACCTCTGCGACCGGAATACCGAAGAGCGCGGCGGCGGTACTGGCGTGAATGTCTTCCTCTTCATCAAATGCTTTCATTAAATTCGGGTCTTGCGTGACGTGCGCGAGAATGCGAAGCTCGACTTGAGAATAATCCGCCGAGAGCAAAAGTATGCCGGGCGGCGCAATGAAGGCGCGTCGCACCAATCGCCCCAACTCACTTTTCACCGGAATATTTTGTAGGTTCGGATTCGAGGTGCTGATGCGACCCGTCACCGTGCCGGTCTGATTGAACGACGTATGCAGTCGTCCATCGCGCGGGTTCACCAACAATGGCAGCGCGTCCACGTACGTGCCTTTGAGTTTTGAAAGTTCGCGATGTTCGAGAATCAGTTCGATGACCGGATGCTCCGAGCGCAAACTTTCGAGCACACCCGCGGCGGTGGAAATCTGTCCGGTGCGCGTGCGTTCGAGCCGCGTGGTCGAGAGTTGCAATTTGCCAAACAGCGCGTCGCTCAATTGTTGCGGCGACCCGAGATTGAACGGCGCGCCGACAATTTCGAACACGCGCGATTCGAGCTGTTCGAGCCGCGCGTTGATTTCTTGTGAGAGTGCGGCGAGCGCGTTCACGTCGAGCAGTACGCCGGCGCGTTCCATTTGCACCATCACCGGCACGAGCGGCATTTCCAATTCGTAAAAAAGTTTTTCGAGTCCGCGCTCTTTCAATTGCGTGCGATAAATTTCGACGAGGCGATAGGTGTAATCGGCATCACTGCACGCGTAACGCGAGACCTGGTCTATCGCGACTTGGGACATCGAAATCTGTGCTTTGCCTTTGCCGATGAGTCCCTCGATCTCGGTCATCTCGACGCCGAATTTGGAAAAAGTCAGCGCCTTTAATCCCAATTTTTGCCCGGGCGGTTCGAGCAGGTGCGCGGCGATGAGGGTGTCGAACGCCACACCTTTGGTCTCGATGCCCGCCTGCGCGAGCGCGATCAGATCGTACTTGGCATTGTGCGCGTATTTTGAAATTTTCGCGTTGGCGAATAGTGGCGCGAGTTTTTTTATCACGACCTCGCGCGCGAGTTGATCAATCGGCGTTTGGTCTTGATCCTTCCGCACCTGAATGGTTTCAACGGGCTGGTCAAAAAGCGACGGCTGAGTTTTTTGTTTCGCATTCGCGCCTTTGCCATTCTTTCCATCGGAGGACGGAGCCACATCGGTCGCATGCTTGTTCGCGAACTGATGTCCGATGGGGACGTAATAGGATTCGCAGCCGCCGATGCCAATCGCAATTCCTACGAGCTCCGCTTGCAACGCGTCGAGGTGCGTCGTTTCGACATCCACCACCAACGCTTTCTTTTTCTTTAGCTGCGCGACGAGCGCGTCGAGGTCTTGCTCGGTGAGCACCGTGCGATAATTTTCGGCGGGATATTGCGGAGCCAATTCGACCGCAGGCTGGCTGGTCTCTACGCCGCTCGTCTCAGGCAAACGCGCGAGCAGCGATTGCCCAAAGCCCAGCTCGCGAAACAGTCCGAGCACGCGCTCGCGATCGTACTCGCCAAAGCGCATTGCGTCGAGGTCGAGTTCCGCCGGCGCGAAGCGATCAATAGTTACGAGCTTTTTGCTCAATCGCAGTTGCTCTTCGGCGGGTTTCAATTTTTCGCGCAGCTTGGGTTCGATTTCTCCAAGGTGATCGAGGATACCTTCGACGCTGCCGTAGGTTTGCAAAAGACGAGTGGCGGTCTTGTCGCCGATGCCGCTCGCACCGGGGATATTGTCCGAGGGGTCGCCGCGCAGTGCTTTGAGATCGATCAATTGATGTGGTTCGAGGTCATAGCGCTCTTTGACCTTTGGCTCGTCGTACAGCACCGGCTCACCAATGCGGATGAACATCAGCACTTGCGTGTGCCGGTCAATCAATTGGAAGGTGTCGGTGTCGCCGGTGACAATGACGGTCGGAACCGCGCGTTCGCTTGCCTGACGCGACAACGCGCCCAGCAAATCATCCGCCTCAAACCCCGCCTCGGCATAAATCGGAATCCCAAACGCTTCGCAGATTTCGCGCACGCGTTTGATTTGGGTCGCGAGGTCGTCTGCCATTTTCGGGCGCGTGGCTTTGTACGCCGCGAATTGCTCGTTGCGAAAAGTTTTACCGACGTCGAATGCTGCCGCGACAAATTGCGGCTGCAGGTCTTTCAGAACTTTCAGCAGCGTGCTCGTAAAACCGTACACCGCTTTCGTCGGTTCACCTTGCGGCGAAAGCAGATCGGTTTGGATCGCGTGATACGCGCGATGAATCAGCGCGTGCGCGTCGATGAGAATCAGTTTGCCGTCGTCAGTCATACTTTAATTTGTGAATCAAGTATTTGACTCAATCATACCACAACGACCAGTCGAATTTACCACGAAGGCACATGTGATGGCAGCCTTCACCGCACTAAGGTACAGCATTCTTGGTACACCGTCGCCACTCGGGCGAGCAGTAAAAAAAAGGGTTTGCAAGTTGAGCCACTGGAAATTGAGCCAACGTGCAAACCCTTGCAACCTTAAGAAAATAAATCAGCTCAACCGTTCCAGTTCTTTGGCGCCTGCGCGTTCCAATTCTTCATAACGCGCCGCCGCGCCGCGGGCGCGCCATTCCACCACAACCTCGCCGTTCGCCTCACGATACGCGACGAGCGCGCGATGCCCGAGCACGCGCTCGAACGCGGTCAATATTTCTTCCTTCGGCTGCTTCATTCTCAACAAGAAATAATCCATCGGCACCCATTCCATCGTGAATGATTCGGTGGATTTCCACAAGCCCTGACATTTAATGGGCGCTTCCGCGTCGTTACAGGTAATCCACATATCGGCAAAGCCGCCTGCCCAGAACGCGAGGCGTACTGCATTCTCGATGCCGTGTCGCGAGGCGGGTAATTTTTTCGCAAACCAATATGGCGTCATCATCAGCTCCGAATGGAAAATGGGTGCGTCGTTATTTTAGCATAGTCGTTGCTCGCTGTAAATTATTCCGCAGCGGAAATTGGAATTGGCGCGAATGGGGTCCCGCGCAAATCATCAAACAGAACGAGCACGCGCGGCAAAAATAATCGCGCGCCAATCCAAGAATTCTAGCTGCGGCGCGCGAGGACGAATGCGGACGCGCCGAGCACGAGCGCAATCAGGGCAGCGGCAATCTCACCGAGCCGCAATGTCGTGAGTTGCGCGCCACGCGTTGTGGCTACAGGCGCGCTCACTTCGGGTTGATTCGCCGCGACGGCACTCGTCGGAGTGAACGTCAAGGTTTCAGTACGCGCAGGCGCCGGCGAGGGCGTTGCGGTGGGAGATAAAGTCGGAGACGGAGTATTCGTCGGTTGTTTCGTTGCCGTCGGTTGAATCGTCGCGGGTTGGAGTGGAGCCGCCTCAGTCGTTTCCTCACTCGGCAGCGATTTTAATTTCGCGTTTCCCACCAGCTTGATTGATTTGGAAGAAACCCACCCGACAAAGCCGGCATTGTTATCTGCCGGAAAAATAATTTCCAGCCAATCGCCGCTTTCGTCTCGTCGCAAAATCTGCACGAGTTCGCCGCGGCTCAATAGACCAAGCAGTTTTGATTTCGCGTTCGGTTCGGAGAAAACATTTTCTTGGCGTGGGGTGACATTTCCCGCCGCGACAGTTTTTGGTTGTGCAATCGACTGATTGGGAAACGGCGGTGACGTTCCGCTGCGCGTCGCTCCGCCTCCGCCCGCGGCTGGCGCGCCCTCAGTTGCAGGAAGCGCCGCGCTCGAAACCGACGGGGCTGTGCTCGTCGGCGCGGCAGAGTCTTTGGTCGCCGCGTCCTCGGTCGGTTGCGCAAATTGTGCAACGTCGGTTGGAACTGCCAATGTTGGAATCGGCGCGCTGGACGAACGACCCGACGCGGGCGCGCTGGTTGCTGCAGGTGCACTGGTCACGACGAATCCGACGAACGTCGGCGGCGCGGGCGCGGCAGCCGGAGCCAGTGCCTGCGCGCCTCTGCCACTTGGTCCTTGCGACAAAAGGTCAGTCGTAAGTAGAAACAAAAAGATGAACGCGGCGGCAACCGACGCGGCACTCAAGCCCCATTTCAACCAGTTCGGCGACCCGCTGCCAACGCGCGCACGCGCAGGAACCGGCAGCGTGAATTGGCGCGGCAGCGCCGGCGCGGGGACTTGCTTGAGCAGCTTGACGGTCCAGCTGAGTGAACGCAGGCTCGCCTGACAGCGATCACAGTTCTGCAAATGTTGGCGCACGAGGGCGCGCTCCGACTCGGGCAACTGTTCATCTAAATAATCCGACAGCCGCGCTTCAACATACTGGTGCGCATCAACCGGCGCGTTTGCTTTTTTAAACATCTTCAGCTACCAAACGACCGCTCTCTGCGGCCTCCCCTTTCAGACGATAACTCGCGGGCAAAAGTTCCTCTTGCGCGAGGAGAAATTCGCGCAGGTGCGCCCGCGCGCGGCTCAGGCGCGATTTAACCGTGCCCACATTCGACTGGGTCGCTTGCGCGATTTCATCGTAGGCGAAACCTTGCACGTCAGATAGAACGAGAGTGACACGCTGGTCGGGCGGGAGGGTCTGCAGACCTTTTTCAATCCAACTGCTCAATTCCTGGCGCTCGGCAAAATTTTCCGGTGATTCGTCGTTTGCCTCGCCTAGACCGGGCGCGGGATTGTCGGGATCAACGAGCAGTGCATCGAGGGAAGCAGTGGGCTTGCGCTGCTTGGCGCGGAGTTGGTCGTAACAAGCATTGGTGACGATGCGCAGCAGCCATGCCTTGAACGAGCCGCCGCGAAACGATTTTATGTTTTTGTAGGCCGAGATAAATGCATCTTGTGTCGCATCGGACGCGGCTTCACTGTCGCCGAGGACACGATAGGCGACGTGATAAACCAGATTCTGGTACGCCCGCACCAATTGATTGAATGACGGCACATCTCCGCGTTGTGCCGCCTGGATCATCCCTCGTTCATCCATAAAGAAAATTGCAGAATTCCGCGCGCAAACCACTATAACAGATAACAGGTCAGCCACTAACGCTTCAAAATAGCCCTATTTTCAGGCACTTTCGTTACCACTAGAGGATTGACAGCCGATTTTTTTCGGTTTATACTAGTGCCTCGAGATGATGAGATTGCGTACTCGATAGATCTGCAATCTCGAGTTGAGGCACTACTGATGTCTGTTCGATGAGCCGGAGTGGCGGAACTGGCAGACGCGCACGACTCAAAATCGTGTGAGGGTAACCTCTTGTGGGTTCGACTCCCACCTTCGGCATGCGCGAGTATCCTGTTTTGATGACAGGAGGCGCTCCACGATTGACGTGAGACAGCGTGCGTCAATTATAACGTTTTAAAATTGAACGTCAAAGTTCGTCAGATTTTTTCCTTCCGTTTGCGCGAATGTTCCTCCCACAGGTGATGTTCGGGCAAGAGAGCGCGATCAACGTAGACGCCCGCGCTGAACTGGACGAGCCCACGGACAATGGTCTGTCGGCGCTCACGATGCGAAAGCCAATTAATCACTTGGCAGGATGCAGCGGTTGAGCGCCAGAGTGGATACAGATTCGTGAGTTCGAGTCCGCCGCATGAATTTATCAGAGTACGATATTACTCGTTGGCGGCGACTCGTTTTCGGCGGTGCCCTCGTCGGAGTGATTATTGGACTCGGGCTGGGGCTATTCATTTCAAGGGTCTATTGGCCGGTTACTTACGACCAAGCCGATCCCGCCGATTTGCGTCTTGATATCAAGGACGACTACATTCTAATGATCGCAGCTGCTTACAGTTTGGACGGCAACCTCGCGCGTGCGATGAAGCGTATTCAGGCGTTGCAATTGGCTCAACCTGCCGCGACGATTGCCGACCTCGCACGGAACGAAACCCATCTCCTCGCGCGCCAGGCACTGCTCCGCCTCTCACTCGATCTCAATCAACCCAACGTCGCACTCGCGCGACCGACCTTCACGCCGCGACCGACCCGCGTTCGCCGTGCGTTCACGCCGTCAGCAACCCTCTTTGCTAAAGGAATCGCAACGGCGGAACCCAGCGCGACGATTACGCCACTGGCATCAAGCATTACAACGCCGGAACTCGCGGCACCGTTCCCAACCTCACTGCCCAACCCGAACTTGCCCCGTTTTGCATTGAAGAGCAAAGAGGCGCTGACGTGCGCGCAGGTGAAAGGACGCCCGCACATTGAGCTGCAGGTGCAAGACGCCGAGGGACGTCCTTTCCCCGGCATTATGATCGAAGCCAACTCGCAGCACGGGAATGAAATTTTCTATACCGGACTCGAGCCCGAACGCGGCGTGGGCTATGCTGATCTAGTAACTACGCCCGGTACTTTTAGCATTCACCTGACCGGAAACGCCTGGAGCGGGCTAGTCACGAACTTGACCATTCGCGACGAACCGGTAGAATGCACGAGCGAAGCGACGCCAATACGTGGCTGGAAGCTCGTATTCCAGCAGGTCAGTAAATAGAATTCATGTTGACTGACCAAGCGCCAGCTTGCCGCCCAAGGATGTGCGGTGCATTGGAGGACGTGATTTCGTGTTACCGCAACCGATCGACCAGATTGCTCTCTTTAACAAATTGTCCGAGGACGAGCGCGAACTTTTAAACAGCCGTTTGCGCCCGCTTGAATTTCATACCGACGATTTGATCTTTGCCGCCGGCAAGCCAGCCGAGATGTTCGGCATCATCATCGACGGCTCTGTCAAGCTCGAAGCAGAATCATCACAAGGCGTCATTGCGCTCGCCAATCTTGGCGCGGGCAGTCTCGTCGGAGAAATTGATCTTCTTCTAAATCGCCCATACTCCACTTTTGCGCGAGCCGCAGCCGACACGACGATTCTGTCATTGAGCCGCCAAGATTTGCGAGAACTGATTCTTGAACGACCAAGCATCGGCTTGAAATTCAGCGCTGGTCTTGGTACCCGCGTGGCGTACCTGGATGAATATCTTGTGACGCAACGACTCGGCGCTGTGCCCTTGCTCAGTACTCTGCCCGCAGAAGAACGGCAGGCGCTCGCCAGCAAACTGCAATTTCGTTCCTATCTCGATAGTGAAATTATTTTTCAAACCCGCGATTCCGGGAACGCGCTCTTTTTGATTGAAGCAGGCGAGGCACGCTTGATGACACCTTCAGCCGAAGGTGACTCGTTCCAAGATTTGAAGCAAGGTGAACTGCTCGGGCAGACTGCGCTGGTCACCGGCAAGACGTATGGCGCGACGGCTCGCGCGTCGGGCGAATTGGGCGTGTGGGTCTTGACTCGCGCCGATTTCCAGGAACTAATTCGCGACCACCCGACAATTCAATTGGCATTCTCGCGCGCGCTGGCGGAACACCTCGGGCACGAAGATCAAGCAAAAGCCATCGAACAACTGCGCGCGCTCCCACTGTTTGCGGATGTGGACGACGACATCTTGCAAGCGCTCACCTCACGTCTGGTGCTGCGCCATTTTCCCGCAGGCGAATTAATTTACTCCGAAGGCACTCCGGGCAATGCGATGTACTTTGTCGAGTCCGGCGCCGTGCGAATAGTTTCCGACGCGACGAGCGAAACGGACCTGCTCGACCGCAAAGGCGAAGGCACTTTTTTCGGCGAAATGGCATTATTCACGGGACGTACGCGTACGGATGCGGCGAAAGCCATGAGCGACACGACCGTGTGGGTCCTTGGCAAGCGCGACTATGACGAGCTTGCGGTGCAGCATCGCAGCTTGAGTCTCGTCATGACGCGAGCGTTGAGCAACCGCCTCGGCGATTCGGCGGGAGAATTTGCCGGACGACATTTGCACCAATTC
>JBBSHK010000004.1:0-18011 GCA_038253185.1 Anaerolineae bacterium
CGAGGTCATCCGGTAATTTCAAAGCAAAGCTGTCCCACTCGCGCGTGTCCGGCTTCCACAAAAGTGTAGGCGTGCGCGGCTGCCGATCCACCGCGACTATTTTATCTCCATTTTCTTTCACCACGCGCACGGACGCGGAATAGTACGCGTCGATTTTCCCCAACACCTCCCATTCGACGTCAACGTTCACCTCAGAACCGCGCGAATATTCCGGTGCAATATTTTGAACGCGAAAGAGCCGCGCGGGAATCAGTATCTCGCGCGCGCCCTCATTGCTGAGCTGCACCTCGCCGCGTTGCGCACCCACTCGCAAGTCTTGGAAGCGCGCCTTTATTTCTAAAGTCGCGCCCTCGCTCGAAGGCGCGGTCAGCATCAGTGGAATCACCGACATTCTTGTTGTGACCAGAGGCAGTGGGGCAGAGAGATTTTCAATGCGCCCATCGCTCCAGCGCGCGGTGAATTGAATCCGGTCACTGGGTTTCGCGAGAAGTGGCGACCCTCCGCGCCTGAACAAAACATAGAATGCGGTGTAAGGCGCCCCTGCCTGCGCGGGCTGCGGCAAGTACACCCAGCTAACGAAATCGTTGGGCTGGTCAGCAGGATGCGGAATGCGATAGACCGTAGCAGTCCCAAATTCCTGCACGGGCGCGACGCCCGGCATCCGCGCGAGCGCGCCTTCGATTTCGTTCCGCGACTGCTTGAACCGATCAAAATGAAGAATCAGGTACTCAACGTCCAGTGCCTGCATCGCCGCAATCGCGCGTTCGCTAGGAAAGGATTCCATCTCGTACGCGATCTCGCCGCGACGCGGCGGAACGAAACCACTGTAACCGTCAGGAGTTTTCTGCCAATGATAGGTTGAGAAATACTGGTTGGAAATATCCAGTTGACCACTCGTATCCGGTCCCATCATCGGCAATTCGAGAATGACCGTCGGCGTCTGATGCGCCAGCGCTTTATAAAAGGTGGGAATTTCAGAGGCGACCGGCAGCGCGACCGTATGCGCCGCGGGGATCGTCAAATATTCGAATGCGATCAGCGCCAGCCAGCCGAGTGAGACCAACTCAACTCGCCCAGCTAATAATTTTCGGGGGGCGCGCGCAAGGACTCTTTCATAGCCCAATCCCGCGAGCGCAGCAACCGCCAACATCACCAACGCATCAAAGCGTACGGGCGCGCGCAGCGCGCGCAGCGGAGAAAAAATTTCATATAGCCAACGGTACGGAAGTACGACGTCGGTCGGCTGCTCCGAGGTGAGAAACAAGCGAGGACCGAGAGAGAGTACGAATGCCAAGAGGAGGAACGCGAATAAAAACCATCGCTCGCGCGAATCTCGCGCACGTGCCAGACCAATAGCCGCGAGCACCAGCGCGACGATGCCCGGGAAAAGATTGTCGAGTGGATAGCCGCCGACGCGTTTCACCGGGTTCGGCGCAAGCCACTTGCCGTACAACAAATTCTCCGGCGAGACTTCGCCATACTGTTTCAAACTCGCGCTGAACGGTTCGCTCTCCTCGACGCGTCTTTGAAAACCCAAATCGCGCTGCACGGAAAAATATGGCAGCAAGAATGGAATGAGCAGCGCGGCGATAAGAAAGAACGAAAAAGCAAGTGGGACAATCGAGGCGCGTACAGCAGTCGTGATTCGCGCGCGTTCTCGCCACAGCCACCACATCAAAAAAATCGCGACGGCGAATCCACCCAGCAGCGCGTAATAGATTGACGCGAGCGCTTGCAAAACAAAGCAAAGCGCGAACAGAATGGCATCGCGCGATACAAACGCGCGGTTACGCTCGCGCGGATTCAGAACGCGCTGAAGAAAAAACAAGACCAGCGGCAGCCAGCCGAGCGAGACAAGTTGTATCTGCGCGAGATTGCCGAGATTGAAGGGATTGAACGAATAAATTGCGCCCGCAATCCAGCCCGCTTCGCGTTTGTGCGTCCAATCCAGTACGAGCAAATACATCCCGAACGCGTTCAGCCAAAACATCGCGAGCAGGACAAGGTTGTAGCTCAAGATCGGGTTATTCGTCGCGAGAATGATCGGCAGCGCGAGCAATCCTTGTGGAATCAGCACTTCGGAAAACGCGAGTGTGTTCGGATACGGATAGAAAATATTCGCGTTATAGAGATTCAGCGGATCTGTGAGCGCGGCGTGACCGACCCACGCGATGATCCACGTATTCAGCAGCGCGTCCTGTTTATCTTCGACCGCATTCCACAGATGCAGCGCGAGCGGATTTGTGAGGAGCAGAGTGAGCGCGAGGAAAAGCAGCGCCGCCGCCCAATGGCGTTTGAGCATGGGATGATTATAGTCGAAGAGTTGCACAGCCCGATAGTCTCATGGTCGAATGGTCATGTGGTCTGGTTTGATGGGCTGCCGACTACTCGACGACCTGACCACGCGATGACTTGACTATTCGCCGATGCGATTGACAATGCAACGCGCGACGTTATAATAGTATGTGTCAGTGACCGGAAACGGCATTGAGCTTTTTTCAAAGCAGTCGTTCACAAAATTTTCCGCTTGGATCGCGGTGGTCTGACCGCAATTGACCGAGACGGGACGAATAGCGCACAATCTTGTTGCCATTCGCGCTCGCGCGGGTGGCAATTTTGTTTGCGCCAGTTTGTGAATCGGCTGGGGAGGCTTGAGTGGCTACGACAACAATGACCTACACTTCTTCGCCCGCGCGGAGAATTGTGGTCGCGGGCGTGTTGAGCGCGATCGCGATTTTTCTCGGCACGACACGACTCGGATTTATTCCTGTGCCGACGCCGGCGCAGAACGCGACGATTATGCATATTCCCGCGATTATCGGTGGGATCCTCGAGGGCTGGCCCGTCGGCGCGGCGATTGGGACTATCTTTGGAATCTTTTCTTTCTTGCAGGCTACGATTCCACTTTTCAAAGACCCGCTGGTCGCGATTCTGCCGCGCGTTTTCATCGGGATAACACCGTACTTTGTTTATCGCGGTTTGCGCGGTCTGAATCGCACGTTCGGTTTCGCGGTCGCCGCGTTGATTCTGGTCCTCGTCGGCGCATTTACCTATAGCGCGCTCACGTATACTCCCAAAGAGCTTGCCTTTAATTTTGGCGGCTCGGCGGACAATCCGTTCATCAGCTTGCGCGGAGAAAGCGCGCTGCTTGCGTATCAAATTCTCGGCGGGCTTTTGGTGCTGCTCGGGATTGGCGCGGCGGTCGCGTTCGCGTATTTCGCGCAACACAATCAGATGGAAATTCTGGCGATTGGCGCGGCGGCAATCGTCGGTACGTTGACGAATACGGTGCTCGTCTTGACTATGGCGGTCGTGCGAGGATTTCTAACACCCGAGGTCGCGTTCGGCGTCGGCGTGACGAATGGGATTCCAGAAATTATTGTCGCGGTGATCGTGACCGTCGCGGTCGTGAGCGCGTGGAAAGGTTTGGAGACGGGAACGGGGAAATCGTCGGTGTGAATTTATAGAGGCGTTCCGGCGGAGTCTCTCTACGCGTTATCGAATCGTTCGTACAAAAACGGCGTGAGGTCCATCGTCGTCGCGCGTCCGTTGGCAATAATTTCGGACGTGAGAATCCCACCGATCGGCGCGTGCATCACGCCGTGTCCGCCCCAACCGCAGCAATTCACAAAACCCTCAACGCCCGGCGCGTAACCGAGCACCGGCAAATCGTCCGGCGTGAGCGCGCGCAACCCCGCCCAACCGCGAATCACGCGCGCGTTCGCCAGAATCGGCGCGCGGTACAGTGCCCGCCCAATCACCTGATCCTGAAATTCCCATTCGACCTGCGGCTCGAACGATTTTGATTCTTCGCGACCCATTCCCATCAGCACCGCGTTGCCCTCTTTGCGAAAATACCATTCGACTTCGAGGTCCATCACGAACGGCGTGCCCTCTGGAATATCGCGAAATTCATCGGTGATGAAAATATGACGCTTGTAATTCTTGATCGGCAGATTCAGCCCGACCCACCCGCCGACTTCAATCGCCCGCGCGCCCGCGGCGTTCACCACCAGCGGAGTTGAAATCAGACCTTCCGTCGTGTGCACACCAGCCACGCGATGGTTTTGCAATTCGATGCCCGTCGCCTGAACGCGTTCGTCGATCTCTACGCCCAAATTGCGCGCGCCGCGCGTATACACCTGCATCACCGCGTGCGGATCAATCACGCCATCGGTGCGCGTGATCGCGCCGAGCACCAGATCGTCCACGTTCAGCGCGGACACAATTTCTTTTATCTGCGCCGCGTCAAGCACCTCCACCGGCACCTTCATCTTTTGCTGAAGCTCAATCTCATCGCGCAGCACCGGCTCAATCTTTTCCGTGGCGACAGTCATATAGCCGATATGTTTGAAATGCGACGACTCGCCGAGTTCATCGCCAAAGCTCATATATTCCTTGAATGATTCTTGCGAGAGGCGAATGGTTTCTTCGCGCGACATTGACAGCATCAGCATCGCGGCGGAACGACCCGACGAGCCGCTGCCAATCAATTCCATTTCCACCAGCGCGATATTGGTGATGCCGCGCTTTGCCAGATGATACGCGACACTGGTGCCTTGAATTCCACCGCCGATGATGACGACGTCTGCACTCGATTTCATCTCACAGTCCTTCGTTATGCCAATCGCGCTGTGCCCATTTGGCGCGAAGCTGCTCGACAAAGTGCGAGCGCCATTGTGGGTCTTGCAATTTCGGGTGCAGGATCGCCCAGACCTCCTCAGGTTCCAGATCGCGCGTGCCGAGAATTTCCTGCACGTACTGGTCAACTCGAACGCGATAAATCTTGACGTTCGGAATCCCGACCTCTTCGAGAATGTCTTCCATGTGATAGGTATAGTAAGGCATCCGCGACCTCCGCCGAGATTATAACGAGAATAGATGCAGGCGCAAGCGGCTTGCGCTCACAAAAAGTTTTCGTACAATCAGTCCGGCGTAGCGAGATTTGCAATGAGCAGAATTCAAAAGGACGGATACCAATGTGGACAAACCTTTTTAGGTTTTGGATTTCTGTCACCGGCAGACCCGCCGCGTGGATCGTCTCGGTTGTTTTCATCCTCGTCGGCGCGGTCATCACAATTTTTCTGCCGCCGATGGTTGAACCCTCGCGCGACCGCGAGACCATAATTGTCCTCTTGCGACTCCTCGGCGGGGTTTTTTTCTGCCTCGGCGTGGCGGTTTTCCTCTGGATGCTCGCCGACTGGTATCTCGGTCGCGTTGATTCACCGTTGCGGGAACGCTGGTTCTGGTGGGGCAATTTTCTCGCGGGCATGATTAGCGCGGGGCTGTTCTCGATTCCGGCAACGCTGATGTTTCCGGCGATGCTCGCCGCCTACCTTCTGCGCCCGAACGCCTTGTTTCCAAATGACCAGACCGATGTTGCGAACAATCTTTGGGTCGGAGCGATTTTTTCAGTGTTCGGAACCCTCGGCTTGGGAATGATGTACCTGGTTGGCAGAGATTACTACAGGAATCGACCGCGACCTCTTCACCACGCGCGCGCGACAAAACGCGAACGTTCACCTTGACGAATCGCCGCGCGCGCCGAGATTTTTGAGGGAGTTCGAGTCTATGATATAATCGCGCTGGAATTTTGAAGCTGGAGGTTTGAGATCTGGGGGTGGTATCAAATCCACACCTCGGACAGCAAGGTCCGAATTCCAAGACTTGGAGAGGTCGCATAGTCCGGTCTAGTGCGCGCGACTCGAAATCGCGTGTGGCGCAAGCCACCGGGGGTTCAAATCCCTCCCTCTCCGCTGCACAATTGCGGATATCAGATTGCGGATTTCGGATTCGGGAAGGCAACGATTTTTCCAATTCGCAATCAGCATTCCGAAATTCCAAATTGATTGGAGAGGTCGCATAGTCTGGTCTAGTGCGCACGATTGGAAGTCGTGTGTGGCGCAAGCCACCGGGGGTTCAAATCCCCCCCTCTCCGCTTTGTCCCACTCGGTTGAGTCGCCCGCGCGCAAGCGGGCGATTTGTTTCAGAGTCGCGCTGGTTTTAATCAAATCGCGTGTCAAAAGTGGGGCGAACCCTCGACTTGGCGCACTTTTTGCAGGTCTGGGTGGGGCAAGTCGGTTTGACAAAAGCATACAATTCTATAAACTTACGACGGTCGTGCTAGACGGGGAGCTAGCGGTGCCTCGACCCCCTAACGGGGTGACCCGCAATCCGCTACAGCGGGGTTGAATTCCTCTTCGAGGAGTCGCCGTTTCGAACCGGCGCACGTTAAGCGACGATGAAAGTCGGGTCCGACGCAGCAAGAGCCTGCGAACCCCGCCAGGGCCGGAAGGCAGCAACGGTAAACAGTCACTCTTGGGTGCCGCCGGAGCGCCTGACTCGAGTTGGCTGGCGAGCGTACGTCGGGATGACGGCTACGAAAAGAGGTGCACGACCGTTCTATTCGGCTAATTGTCGCTTGGCTTTTTGCCATTTCGATTCAAGAGAATCGCGCTCGGTTGCTTCCGAAGAATGATTTTCGAGAACCGGCACGCGAATCCAAATTCAGACATGGAGCCTTCCGCCACCAAGCCGCAACTCGCGCTGCCAGTGACGCGCGCGCATCACTCTATTATGCGCCGCGCCTTGCCACCGAAACCACCCGAGCCATACCCTGACCGACAAACGTCCGTATTGCCATTTCCGCGTGACGCGGGCATTCTGCTTTTGTTGCTCGTGGGCGGCGCGCTGACGCTGATGACGTGGACCTATCTCTCCTCGCGTCACCTTGTCACGGTAGTCGTCAACGACAAAGAAGGAAAATTTTGGACGCTGCAAAGTACGGTACGCGGTGCCTTGACTGAGGCGGGCGTGAGTTGGAATTCCGAGGATGCAATCACTCCTTCGCTCGATATGCCCTTGCCGCAAAATGGCAAGATCAATGTCAAACTTGCCGCGCCCGTGACCATCGAAGCGGACGGCAATACGCTTGAACGACGAACGCAAAGTCCCAACGTTGCAGGGCTGTTGAAAGAAAACGGCATCCAGTTGAAAGCGAGCGATCGTGTGTGGCTCGATGGTCACGCGGTTGAACCGAGCGTAGCGTTGCCCCGCTATTCCGCGCCGAGCAATCAGGTTGCTATCCCCGCGGCGACACTGCTTCCCATGCGCGTCGTGATCGAGCGAGCTCTGCCGATCAGCGTGAATGACAACGGTCTCGTCTCGACCATCTATACCACGGACAGCACACTCGGCGCCGCGCTTAATCATTCCGGTGTGCTCGTGTATCTCGGCGATTATGTGACGCCTGATCTCGGCACACGCGTTTCCGCGGGCGCGTCGGTTTTCATCCGACGTTCGCGCGCCGCCACTATCAACGTTGACGGTCGTATCATCCGCACACGCACTCGCGCCGAGAACGTGTCCGGGCTTCTCGCACAAGAAGGGGTGCAATTAGAAGGGAAAGATTTCTCCTCTCCTGCCCCTTCGAGCCCGGTAATGGATAACGTGAAGGTGAATATCACGCGCGTGCGCGAAGTTTTTGTCACCGAGACAATCCCGATCGCGTTCGAGACCAAGTGGGTGCCGAATCCTGACCTGGAGATTGACGAGCGCACCGAACAACAGGGTGCGCTTGGAGCTAAGAACAAATTGTACAAGTCGCTTTATGAAAACGGCAAACTCGTCTCCCGCACACTGGAACGCGAGTGGATCGCCCGCCAGCCCCAGAACCACATCTTTGGCTATGGCACGAAAATTGTTTGGCACGATTTGACCTTGCCCGACGGCTCGACCGTTCAATACTGGCGCAAGGTTCGCTTGCTGGCGACCTCGTATACGGCGGCAACTTCAGGCAAGCTCCGCGACAATCCAGAGTACGGCATCACCTATCTCGGACTCAACGCGGGTCGCGGCATTGTCGCGGTGGATCCGCGCGTCGTCAACCTGCGGTCGAATGTTTATGTCCCCGGGTATGGCGTTGGTTTTGCCGGCGACACCGGTGGTCGAATCAAGGGGCGACGCATCGACCTGGGTTATGGCGAAGACAGTCTTGACCTGTGGTATCGCTGGGTCGATGCGTATCTGCTCGCGCCGGTGCCCCCACCCAGCCAGATCAACTTTATCCTTCTCGACTCTCCGCAAGAACATCCCACCAAATCGAGTGAGTGAACGGCGCCGTTCTCATCCACCCTCACACCGCGAAAATCTTGACGACGCCTCCCCCGCGCCAAGCGAATCGCGGGTGCAGCCACGCAAGCAATTCGGTCAACATTTTTTGACCGACCCCAATCTCTTGAACAAAATCGTTCGCGCGGCTGATCTGGAACCGGGCGAGGTCGTTCTCGAAATCGGTCCAGGATTGGGACACCTGACCCGTGCAATGTTAGACGCGGGCGCGCGTGTTGTCGCGGTTGAAGTGGACCGCGATCTCGCGCCACGGCTTGAGCAAGAATTCGCCAGCCGTTCGGAAGTCACCATCCTGCAAGGAGATTTTCTCACGGCGGCTCCTGAAGAATGGCTGGCGCGCGCGGGTCTCGAAAACTTTCGCTACAAGGTCGTCGCGAACCTGCCCTACTATATCACCTCGCTCATTCTGCGACGTCTGCTCGCAGCCGCGCATCCACCGACCAACTTGGTGGTTATGGTACAAAAGGAGGTGGCGCAGCAAATTACGTCCAAGCCGGGGCAAATGAATCTGCTCGCGGTCAGTGTACAATTTTACGGCAAGCCGCGCGTGGTCGGCATTGTCCCTGCTGGAGCATTTTATCCGCGCCCCAAAGTGGACTCGGCGATCGTTCGCGTCGACCTCGGACAATCTCCCGAATTCTCCATGATCGATTCTCGAAAATTTTTTGAGATTGTTCGCGCCGGATTCGGCGTGAGACGAAAACAAATTCACAACGCGCTCGCGCGTGGTCTGAAGCTGGAAGCGGCGGCGGTGCAGGCAAGACTCGCGCGCGCGGGGATCGACCCGCGCCGTCGGGCTGAAACGCTTTCGCTGGACGAATGGCGTCAGGTCTACGAGCAGTTTGCAGTTTAACGCTTGAACCACTTGCTGGATTGATTAAAACGCAATGTGCAACTTATTCGCGTTTTCAACTGTCATTTCGAGGAGCGCAGTCTGCAACGAGAAATCTCAGCGTGAGGCGCATCGAGATTTCTCACTTTGTTCGAAATGACAAAAAGAGTTGCACATTGGGTTGATTAAAGTATGCTTGACTCAATTCCCATTCAACTCGGTCACGAAATATTGTAAAATGAAAGTTAATGAAAACCCGCGCTGTGTGCTCGGCAGGCGGGCCCGCAGAGCAGCCCCAGGATATTTCCAATCAGGACCGGTGCAGTGATTTACCACATTGACGCTGACGTAGGCGGCAGGCGCATGTCTAACGACCTCGATTTTCAACCCAAGATATTGGTGGTAGATGACGACCCACTGATGCGGCGCATCGTCCAGCAAAGTCTCGAAAAGGGACATTACCTGTTGTTCGAGGCAGAGTCGGGTCCGTCAGGCATTGAGACCGCGATGCGCCTCCGTCCCGATCTAATTATTCTGGACGTGATGATGCCCGGTATGGATGGGTTTGAAGTGATTCATCGCCTGCGTCGCCACCCGGTCACTCAGACAATCCCCATCATTCTGCTGACCGCGCTCGGCGAAATGTCGGAAAAAGTTCAGGGTATGCAGCTCGGCGCGGACGACTATATTACCAAGCCCTTTGACCCACGCGAACTGCGGGCACGCGTGGGCGCGCACATCAAACGCAGCGGGCAATATCTCCAGAGCAGTCCATTGACCAACCTGCCCGGTAATCCGGCAATCCAGCAAGTCATCGCCAGCCGACTCGCCGCGCGTGAAGCGACCGCCGTAATCCATATGGACTTGAGTAATTTCAAAGCGTACAATGACAAGTACGGCTGGCTTGCAGCGGACGAAATTTTAAAGATGTTGGCTGAGCTGGTAGTGAATGCGGTGCTGAACTCGGGCGACCGCGATGACTTTGTCGGGCACGTCGGCGGTGACGACTTTGTCGTCGTCACTCGCCCCGAGCACGCCGACACCCTCGCCCAGTCAATCATTCGAGAGTTTGACGAACGCGTGCTCGGGCATTACAATGAAGAGGATCGCGAACGCGGTCATATGGAAGGCGTAGATCGACAGGGCGAAGTTCGTAAGATACCGATTATGGGCATCGCCGCCGCCATCGTCACGAACGAGCATCGAGAGCTTTTCCATCCATTACAGGTCTCGCAAATCGCCGCCGAAATCAAAAGTTATATCAAAACTCTGCCCGGCAGCCAATTCGGTTACGACCGTCGGCGGAAATAAAACCCACCTCTACCTTCCGTGCGCAGGTGAGGAGTCGGGGGGACATTCTAAATAGACATGCCAACCTACGAATATGAATGTAATCAGAACGCACACCGCTTTGAAGTAAAGCAAGCGATGAAGGATGAACCGATCAAGCTCTGCCCGGTCTGTGGGAGCACGGTACACAAGGTCTTTAATCCGGCGAGCATCATTTTCAAAGGCTCTGGCTGGTACAAGACCGACAGTCGCAAGCCGGAAAGCTCCGCAGAAACTGCAAGCTCCGGCGGCTCTGACAAAAAATCCGAGGGCAAGAGCGAGACCAAAGGCGAAAACAAGACCGAAGGCACAAACGAAAGCAAAAGCGACAAGCCCAAGCCGGTGACCGAGAACAAGACCGAGGCGAAATCCGAAAAACAAAATAAGGAGAGCAAAGCAAATTCCGGCGGCGAATAATTCGCGTTGTGCCGCATATGCTCAGCAAAATAAAAACGGCAGGTCGTTGACCTGCCGTCATTTTATTCGAACACTATTCACGCCCAATCGCGCGCCTCACAACTGAAAGTTGCCGGTGTGATTGACGATCTTGTAGTTAAAGTTCGTCACGTAAGTCAAGAGTTTCTTCTTGAGCCGCTGCCAGTCCTCTCCTTGCAGTGCCTTGTCCAGTGACCGCCGGTCTTCAGCCACACCGCCCGCGAGGATTTGTGGACCCTCACCATAGACGGTGTACCACGCCTCCGTGGGCTGGATGCCGAGGCGCAACAGCTTGGGCGCAAACTCTTGCACGATGAATTCAAAATATTCAGATTCTTTTCCGGGTCGAATATCCCACGTCATCAACAATTTGATCATAGTAATCTGGCAAAATATTAGCAGAAGATGTTCAAATTGACAACTAAACCCAAACCCAACGCTCGCATCGCCGAAAAGTTTTATCTCTGGCGTGAGCGAGAGACACTCCTCGCGATTGCGCGAGTGATGGACTCGCGCCGCCGGGCATTCTATCACCGAAGCAAGGTCGAATGCGCGCTTTGATTCAACGCGTCACTCACGCCGCCGTATACGTTCAGGCGCGCGCCATTGGAAAAATTGGGCGGGGCTTGGTCGTGCTCGTGGGCGTGACCACAACTGACGACGCGCGCGACGCTGAATCTCTCGCGAACAAAATTGCGAACCTGCGGATTTTTGAAGACGAGACCAGCAAGTTTAATCTCTCCGCGCTCGATACGCACGCCGAAATTTTGGTGGTGTCACAGTTCACCTTGTATGCGGACACGCGGCGCGGTCGCCGTCCCGACTTTATGTCCGCAGCTCGCCCCGAAGTTGCGGAGCCATTGATCACGCTGCTCGAAGAAAAGCTGCAAATGCTCGGACTGAGCACCGCGCACGGTCAATTTCAGGCAAAGATGCTGGTCGAGATTTTCAACGACGGTCCGGTAACGATCTGGCTGGACTCGAAAGAAAAAAACGCGAGCACGTCGCCGTAATCTACTGCGCCACAACTCCGGTGAACTCTTTTGCAATCGCGTCGAACACGCGCGGGTCGCGCCACAGCACGGTATCGATCTCTACTGCTCGCGCGCCTGCATGCAAAAATTCGCGCACATCATCGGCGTTATGAATTCCCCCCGCGCCGATGAGCGGCACCTCCGCGAAACGTTCCGCGACCGCGCGCAGCACACGCAGCGTCAGCGGTCTCAACGCGGGTCCATTCAGACGACCCTCCCAAACTTCACCCGTTCGCACCACTTGTCCACTAGGCGCGAGTCCAACACAGACCGCGTCCGCTCCTGCCGCCAAAACTGCTTCCACTGTTTCGAGCGCGTGCTCAAGCGGCAGCTTGGCGATGAGCGGCAAGCTGGTGGTTGCGCGGACTGCGCCTACTGCCTCACGCGTCGAGACCTCTTCCGCCAACTCTAGCTCGAGGGCGCTGATGGATTCAATGCGCGCGGCTCGTCGCGCCAGTTCCATCCAATGCGCCGCGTCGCCCGCTGCGAGTGTCAACACGACTGGAATCTTAATCCGCCGCCACAGATGCCGTTGCGCGCGCAACACCGCGGCGAAACCGGGATTCGCGTCGTGCCGATTCAAGAGAAAACCGCCGGGAAATTCTTGCAACCGCGCTCGAGACAACGCGGGTGAGCGCGGGCGCAGTGTGATCGGGAGTGTCAGAAGCGCGTGCGCCTGTTCCAGCAGCGCGCGGTCCCATTCCCCGCCATAGCCGCCCGATAAAATCAGCGGACCCGCCAGCGCGAGTCCGCGTTTTGAATTGGGCGCAAGCTCGATCACGGGGTAACGACGAGCCGCTCTGCCGCGCTGCGGCGCGCGATTTTCGTACGGGCATCGATGGCGGCGAACTCTGCGCCGAACAACAAAATCGCAGCAGTGATATAACCCCACGTCAGTAGCGCGATCACCGCGCCGACCGAGCCGTAGACCAGATTCAGCCGGGCAAAGTTGGCGAGATACCATACGAAAACGTACTTGGCAACTTCCCAAAAAATCGCCGCGATCAGCGCGCTGCCCCACACCTGTCGCCAGTGCACCCGCGCGTACGGAAACACTTTATAGACGATGGCAAAGAGCAAAAAGGTCAACACGGAGCTGAGCCCCACGCCGACGATTTCAACCGAGATACTGCCCACGGCGAGGCGCAGGCGCAATCCGCTACGTATCAGCGCTTCGAACGCGAAACTGCTGCCGAACAAAATTGCCAGTCCGAGCACGGTCCCCAGTGAAATCAAACGCTGCTTCCACAAGGGTCGCGGTTGGATCACATGCCACGCCCGATTCATTCCGCGCTGTACCACATCAAACACGCCGGAGGTGGACCAGAACAATCCGACCGCCGCGATCAGCGTAACCGGGCCGCGCGCCAAGAGCACTTGATGCAGCAACTGCCGGATCTCGGGTCCGACGGTCGGCAAATAGCTGCTCACGAATCGCGCCACCGCCCCGACGACGAGTTCGCTTTCGAGAAAGGGACTTGCCGCCGCGATCAGCAGCAGCATCAGCGGAAACAGCGCGAGCAAAAAATAATACGCCAGCGCCGCCGCCAGCGTTCCCATCTCGTCGACGCTGTACGCGTGCCACGCGTCGAGGAATAGCGCGCCGGTCGGTATTCGCCGCACGCGCA
Organism: Anaerolineae bacterium; assembly: GCA_038253185.1. Classification (GTDB taxonomy): domain Bacteria; phylum Chloroflexota; class Anaerolineae; order UBA4142; family SHND01; genus JBBSHK01. The sequence goes on from JBBSHK010000004.1 coordinate 13,389, forward strand.
AACTGACGACCGAGCCAACCTGCGTGATTCGATTCTGAACGCGTGCGACCGGCAGGTTCATTCTTCGGCGCCCCATTCCGCCAGATCAAACACCGGACCATCCTGACAATTCAAGGCGATGCCGCCCCGCGTCTTGAGCGCGCAGGCGTAACACACACCAGTGCCGCAGGGCATCAGCATTTCGCGGAATAGGATTTGCGCCCAGCCATTTCCACGGTCGAGTCGCATGCGCGGCGCGGCGCGTTGCAGTTGGTTATAAAATGCAGCAGAGCCGCTCGCGTACAACGCATCTGCCCAGTTCCACAATTCGCGTGAAGCGTCGGTGAGATCCTCAGCAACGCGATACTCGACCTGCGGCGGGAGCAAGCTGTCGTCCAGCGCCTCGCGACCACACAACACGCTGACTTCAATCTCCTGTTCCACCAGTTGCTCGATCCACGCGAGCAGGTGTGCGCCCTCGACTGCGTCGACCATCAGCACCAACGCGCGGCGCGCCTCCCTCGGCAGAGCAAATCCGCGCCCATACGGACCTCGCAACTGCAGCCGCGCGAAATCTGCCCATTGATGTACATCGGGCGGCACGAGAAAAGTTTCAACACTGGACTGGCGCATACGAAAAGGAAAAATCGCGCGCGGCAAGTAGGGATCAAACGTCGGAGGAACTGCGAGAAAAAACTGACCGGGTGACGCGCGCAGCTCGGCGCGCGGGCTTGCAATCACATAATAGTCACTAATGCGCAGCATCGCAAAGAATTGCGCGACCGCGCTAGCGCGCCGCGCTGACGTTCGCCTCGACCATTTCACTCTCGGACATCATCGCTTTGAGATAGAACTGCACGTACTGTTTCAACATCCGCCGCGTGGAAAACTCGGGCGCGATCTTGCGAATGGCATCGAGACTCTTGGCAATCCATTGTCGCGGCACGCCGTTTTCGTCGCGCTGGTAGTACAGCGGCACCACTTCGTTTTCCAGAACATTGTACAGAGAGAGCGCGTCGGATTCATCCTGCGCTTCGGTGGAATCGTACGCCCGCGTCGCCTGACCGATTGCCCAACCATTGCTGCCGTCAAAGCCTTCGATCCACCAACCGTCGAGTATGCTCAGATTCAGTCCACCGTTCAGTCCCGACTTTTGCCCGCTCGTGCCGCTCGCTTCCAATGGGCGACGCGGGTTGTTCAGCCACACGTCCACGCCGCGCACCAACGCCCGCGCATCGTCGATGCCGTAATTTTCCAGAAATACAATCCGTCCTTCCAAACCCGGCTGCCCCGAGTAATGGAGTACCGCGCGAATGAGGTCCTTGCCCGGCTCGTCGGCGGGATGCGCCTTGCCGGAAAAAATAACCTGCACCGGTCGCCCCTCGCCGTTCAAGATTCGTTTGAGGCGCTCTTGGTCGCGAAACATCAAGGTCGCGCGCTTGTAGGTCGCAAAGCGTCGCGCGAATCCGATGGTGAGCGCGCTGGGGTCAAGCAAACTGCGCGCGGCTTGAATTTGATCCGATCCAATCTGGTTACGTTCAGAGCGCTCCACCGCGCGCGTTCGCACGAAATCCAAGAGCTTGGATTTTAGCGCGACGTGAATCTGCCACCACTTTTCTTCCACGTCTTTCAAATTCTGCCAGAGCGCCGGGCGATCAAGCTCGCCGTACCAGTTTTTGCCGAGACACTGTTCAAACAATTCCGCCAATTCCGGCGCGAGCCACGTCGCGGTGTGAACGCCATTCGTGATGTAGCTAATGGGCACTTGATCGACCGGCAGATTGGACCAGACGAACTGCCACATTTCGCGCGAGATCTGACCGTGCAGCTTGCTCACCGCGTTGCGTTGGTTCGACCCGCGCAGACCGAGCACGGTCATGCTGAATTGACCGTCCTGATTCGCGAGATTCAAAAAATCCTCGCGCGAAATTCCAAGCTGCGGATAATAACCTCCGAAATACTTATCCATCAGTTCGTGGCTGAACGCGTCGTTGCCGGCTTTGACCGGCGTGTGGGTGGTGAAAACACAGCGCGCGCTAACTTGATGTAGCGCCTCCTGAAACTTGTAACCTTGCGCGACCAACTCGCGAATCAATTCCAAAACGAGAAAGGTCGAGTGCCCTTCGTTCATGTGAAACCCATTCGGGTACAAGCCGAGCGCGCGCAAGACGCGGATTCCGCCGATGCCGAGGACGATTTCTTGCATAATCCGCATTTCGTGATCGCCGCCGTACAAGCGCGCCGAAAGCTCTCGGTCTTGCTCCGCATTCGCTTCCACGTCCGTGTCCATCAGATATAGCGAAACGCGCCCCACCTGAATTTGCCACACTTTGGCATGCACCGCGCGCCCGGGCAGCTCGACCTGAATCATCACGTCCTTACCATCGGCATCCCGCGCGGGCACTGCCGGCACCTCCGCAAAATTTAATTTGTCATAGACCGCGAGCTGATTCCCGTCGCGATCCACTTCTTGGTGAAAGTAACCTTGCGGATAAAGAAATCCGACCGCGATGAGCGGCAGCCCAAGCTCGCTCGATTCTTTGGTGTGATCGCCCGAAAGAATCCCCAAGCCGCCGGAATAGATCGGCAGTGATTCGTGCAAACCGAATTCAGCCGAAAAATACGCGACCATCCGATCGCCCGCGTAAGGATAGGTGGACTCGAACCACGTTCCACTCGGATGCATATAATCGTTCAGCGCAGTCATCACGCGTTGATAGTGCTGGAGAAAATCCGCGTCGGTCGCCAATTCGTTCAACCGTTCGGGCGAGACCTGACGCAGCAGCTTGACGGGGTTGCGGTTGGTGCTTTCCCAGTTCGCCGGATCGATTCGCTCGAACAAGCACAGCGCGTCGTCGTTCCAACTCCACCACAAGTTGTAAACCAGATCGCGCAACGGTCGAATCGCTTCAGGCAAATTCGCCATAATCTCCGCGGTGCGATCGATCTCCCGCGCCAGAGTTGCTTCGCGTTCCACCACCGCCAGCTTCTTGCCCAGCGCGAACTGGTACAGCTCGACATACTTACCCGCCGCCTGCTGCCACGAAAAATCGCCGATCATGCCCTGCCGCTGGAGCGCGCGCCATTCCTGCGGGCGTTGGAGCGTTTCGAGGGCGCGCACGATGCCGGCGAAGAGCGTCCAGCGATCGAGCTGATCGAAGGTGATGCCGTTGCCCGTGCGGAGGCGCGGATCCCAATTCGTGATCGAGTCCGCCAGCGCGCCGCTGGCGCGCACGACCGGCACACAGCCATAGCGCAGCGCCATCAATTGCGTCGTGCCGTCCGGCTCCAAGCGCGCGGGCATCAGCAGAGCATCGCTGCCCGCCAGAATTTTTCGAAGCAGTGCTTCGTCCTGAGTAAACGATACAGCGAACTGCAATGGGCGTTTGGCGTGCCACTCGCCAAAAATTTTGTGATAATGTTGGTCGCCACTGCCCATCAAGACGAACTGCACGTTGAGATCGAGAATGTGGTCAATCGTATCGGCAACCACGTCGAGCCCTGCAGCGTCATTCAATGGACCGATCATCGCGAGAATGGGCGTCTGCGGTTCTATCGCCAGCCCCAGTTGCTGCTGCAACGCGGTCTTGTTAGTCGCCCGCGCGTCGAGACGGTCCATATCGAAATGCTGCGCCAATGCCGGGTCAGTCGCGGGATTCAGGTCGGAGTAATCGACCCCGTTCAAAATTCCGCGCAGGCGCCGCGCGCGCATTCGCAAGATGGGGTCGAGCTTCTCGCCATATTCAGGCGTCTGAATCATGCGCGCGTATGTTTCGCTGATGGTGGTGATTCCGTCCGCGAATAAAATGCCGCGCGCCATAAAATCGAACGCTTCGTTGATCTCGGTCGAGACTTCGGGATGTGAAATAAAACCAAACCGCGTCAGCCCCGCCAGCTCCAAAACACGCGCGTCAAAGATGCCCTGCGCGGCGAGATTGTGAATCGTGTAAACGGTCGCGGTGCGTTCGAAAAATTTGTCGGACGCATAAATGGTCTTGAGCCAGTTCGGCACGATCGCGGTCTGCCAATCGTTGCAGTGAATAATGTCCGGCTGCCAGTCCAGACGGCGCAGCATCTCGATCGCGGCGCGACAGAAAAACAGAAAACGCTCGGCATCGTCCGCGTACATATACAGCGCTTCGCGATCGAACAGGCGCGGGTTATCGATAAAATAAATCGGCACGTCCAGCTCAATCCTGCCCTCGAACACGGTTGCCGCTTCGCTCGCGTGATTGGACGCGACCGGAAAAGGTTCCACCACGCGTTGCATCAGGTCGGGATGAATCCGCGCGTAACGCGGCATCGCCACGCGCACGTCGTGACCGAGTTGCTCCAGCGCCTTGGGCAATTGTCCGACCACGTCTGCCAGCTTGCCCGTGCCCGCGAACGGAGCGACTTCGGAAGAGAGAATGAGAATCTTGAGCGGCTGATCAATATCCATAGTTGAACAGAAACTCCTCGTCGAGCATTTGCTTTAGAAATAAAGTGTATCGCACAGTAGGGGCATACCCTGGTGGTTGCCCACCACCTACCACAATGCCCTCAATCGTTGTGGAAACTGGTCTAATCCACGCGGATGGGTGATTCGCTCAAACGTTCCAACGCGGCGGGCAGTAAATTCAAATCGCGCAGTACGATTTCTGC
>JBBSHK010000005.1:0-17652 GCA_038253185.1 Anaerolineae bacterium
GCTGCGCGAGCGCGATCTGCTTGGCAGAGTGCGACTCTCCTGCCAGATCGTGACTGAGCAAGATATGAATGTCCGCGCGCTGATGACGTTGGAAAATCAAGCGGACTGGGCTGACACCGGACCAACGCCCGAACCCACCGTCAAACCCGAAGCAGAATGGTTCCCGATTGAGTTGCTGGAGCGCGAGTCAGCGGCGCGCGGAACGGTACCGACATTCAGTTTCAGCGCGGACTGAGTGCATTCAAAAAATTTCTGTGGCATGTCATTCTGAACGGAGCGTAGCGGGGTGAAGAATCTCTAGCTAAGCTCATATGCAAGTTATTCTTGCTTTCAATGTGTGTGATTCAGATCTGGTTTGCTAGTGACGAAAAATTTCGCGGCAAGCTGCCGCACTATCAACAATTGCGGCGCGATGAACTGCCCACGCGGCGATTGCCTGAGGCGCGGGCGAAATGTATAATGCGGTCGCCGTTAATCGTTTTCACTCCTGAGCTGAAATGGCTTTTTTCAATTTCGCTGTGAACAGGTAAGCAACTATGACGCGTTCTCAAATGCTTAACTTTCTCCGTTCGCCGCGCTTTCCGATCTTTATGATCGTGTTCGTGGACGTGCTCGGGCTTGGCATTACGCTGCCCGTGTTGCCGCTGTTCGCGCAGAATCAGCTCGGCGCGGAGGCGTGGCAAATCACTTTGCTCACGAGCGTCTTTTTTACCGCGCAGTTTTTCGCCTCGCCGATACTGGGGAGATTGTCCGACCGTGTCGGGCGCCGCCCCGTGCTAATCCTTTCGCAAGCGGGAACGCTCACCGCGCTGTTGTTGAATGGACTCGCGCCGACCTTGCTTTTCCTTTACCTCTCACGCGTGATCGACGGACTCACCGGCGGCAATATTTCTGTGGCGCAGGCATATCTCAGCGACGTCACCGACGAACACAATCGCGCGCGCGGCTTGGGGCTGGTGAACGCGGCGTTCGGTCTCGGTTTCGTTTTCGGTCCCGCGTTTGGTGGTCTGGTCGCGTCGGTATGGGGACCGCGCGTACCATTCTTTATTGCCGCAGGAGTCTCACTGATTACGATTTCACTTACCACTTTTCTCCTGCCGGAGTCGTTGACGCCGGAACGACGCCAGCACGAAGAGCTTGCAGCAAAGCAGGTCGCGCGAGCTCGCGCGATTGATTTGTTACGCATCCCCTCGATCGTGCTATTGCTGTTCGTCGCGTTCGGCTCGCAGTTCAGCTTCTTTACCTTCCAGACCGTTTACGTCCTGTGGTTCGAGCGCGTCATCTTCCCCGGCGCGTCGCAAGAGTACGTGACGCAGGTGGTCGGAATCATCGCGGGATTCATCGGCGTGTGCGGCATCATCACGCAGATCTGGTTGGTCGGTCCGCTGGCGCGGCGCTTTGGCGAATTGCGGCTAGTGCTCGGCGGCAATCTCGCGCGGGCGGTCGCGTTTGCCGCCATCTCGCTCGCGCGGCAATTGCCGGTCGTGATCATCGCGGTGCCATTGCTCTCCATCGGTGGCGGACTGGCGCTCCCCGCGATTGTCGCGCTGATGACCTATGCCGCGCCGCCAAATGGTCGCGGTCAGGTGATCGGTTTGAATCAATCGGCGTCCGCGCTGGGCAGCATTCTCGGACCGCTCGTCGCCGGTTTTCTTTTCCAAAATGTGAATCCGAACGCGCCAATGATTGCCGCGGCGCTCATCATGGGCACGACCGTGCTCGTTGGCTTGAATTTATTTCGCATGAACCTCGCGCGTCCGAAAGGCGCTCCTGCGCGCGTGGGTCCCGCGACCGCAACGGAGTAGAAATGTTCTCAGAGTTGGAAATAAATTTTCTGAAAGCGCAGCGGCTCGCGCGCATCGCGACCGTTGCTGCGGACGGGCAGCCGGATGTCGCACCGGTCGCGTTCGAATTTGATGGCGAGTACTTTTACATTGGTGGGCGCGAGCTAACGGGGACGCTCAAGTACCAGAATGTGCTGCGCGGAAACTTTAAGGTTGCGCTGGCATTCGACGACCTCGAATCTATTTCACCCTGGAAGCCGCGCGGCATCAAACTTCACGGACACGCCGAGATCGTTCGGCGACATGGACGCTTTGGCGAAAAGAATTATTTAAAGATAGCGCCCGAGGTGTATTGGAGCTGGGGAATTTCGACCGAGACGTACGCGGTCAAAAAGCACACGCTTCACAAAAAGTAGAAAGCCCCAGTTTTACAAATAAAGAACCGTCCCACCCGGGACGGTTTTGTTTCTCCTAGCTGCTGCGCCGACGACCGCGTCGCTCGCCACCGCCGATGATGGCTCTACCCACGCGATTGTACCAAAAATATCGGTGGCTATACCGATAGACATTGTGCCACAGCGCGGCTTTGATCCAGCGCAGAACGTCGCGATAAATGATCGCCGCGCCGGTCGCCACGATTCCTATTACGAGCGCGAGCGGGATTTCAAAAATCGCAAACGCCGCGACAAAGACGAGCACCGCAATCAGAAACGCGATCAGATTCTGGTTCACGCGGTGCGCGCTCACCGGCATGAAAAAAGTGAGAATCACCGCGAGCACTGCGCTGCCCACGCCGAGGAAAAAAAATTGGTCAACCGTCATCGCCCCGCTCCAAATCCGATATGTAAAAATCTTAGCACAAATTTTCTATTGGTCAAGCATTGCTCAATCGCCTTTTTCGCGCAGGCGGTCGAGCAGCGTTCGATAGAAATAGGTTTGCCGGTCGAGCCGCGCAAAGCGCGCGATGTGTGGACCTGTTTCAGTTTCCACCACATCGCCAATTTCCAACTCGACATCTTGTTGACCGTCAATCGTCAGGATTGCCGGAATAGGCGAATTGACTTGCAACGCGACCTGCGCGCCTTCTGGCACGACGAGAGAATGAATCGGGCTGAGGTACGGCGAGATCAAGGTGAGCAGCATTTCGCGCACGGTCGGCGCGAGAATGGGTCCGCCTGCGGCGAGCGAGTACGCGGTCGAACCGGTCGCGGTCGAGACGATCACACCATCGACCGCGAATTCATCCAGCGGCTCTCCATCGATTGCGACCTCCACCCGTATCACGCGCGCGAGTTTGCCGCGACTGACCACGACATCGTTGATGCCTTCGTAGGTTCCGATGCGCCGACCCGCGCGCTGCAAATGCGCCTGTACCATGCTGCGCTCTTCAATCCAATATTCGCCCTGTAACAAGCGCTCAAGATACAGTTGGAATTCATCGGGGTCGAGTCCCGACAAAAAGCCGACGTGACCGAGCTTGACGCCAATCGCGGCGACACCAAAGGGCGCGGCGTATCGCACCGCGCGCAACAGCGTTCCATCTCCGCCCAACGTCAGCACCAAATCCACTTGCTCGCAGGCGCGCGACGCGTCCTTTTCGTCCCACGCGGAAGCAATGAGCGGAGCCGGCGCGCCGCGCGCCATGATCTGCTCGCGCCACTGATCTGTTAGTTCGAGCGCGCGCTCTTTGTGAGGATGATAAAAAAGACCGAGGCGTTTCATCAAGGTGAGAGTGAGCCGGTTCGCCATTATAGCATAATGAAGTATTCGCGCGCCTGACTTGTTCGCCACAGCTGCTCGAGGTGAGGGGGTGCCTAAAGTCGCGTGGGTATCGGTCGTATGTCATTTCGAGCGAAGTCGTAGCTCGCCTTGGCGTCTTACGACGCCGTAGTGCGTCAAGCCAAGGATACCTTTAGGTGCCAGAAATCTAAAGTCCCAATAGAGATTTCTCGGAGCTTCGCTCCTCGAAATGACACGTTCATCTCTTCGACTTTAGCCACTCCTGATGTGAATCTCCGTTGACCGCGCGTTTTCATTGTGTTATAGTTGACCCAGTTTCGCGTTCGCCTGCGCGAAATACTCCTCTCATTTATTCTTCGGGAAATTTTGATGAACTATCCGCTCGATGCCCAGATCACGCCGCGCTTTGCCGGCAGCGCCACTTTCTTTCGCTTGCCGCTGCAAGGATTGGAAGGTCTCGACGTCGCCGTCACCGGAATTCCTTTTGATGGCGCAGCGTCGTTTCGTCCGGGCGCGCGTTTCGGTCCGCGCGCGATTCGCGAGATGAGTAGTCTGCTGCGACCGTACAATCGCGTGCTCGACCTCGACCCCTACAAAATTCTGAACGTGGCGGACGTGGGCGATTGCCCGGTCAATCCATTCGACACAATGCAGACGCTCGACCTGATCGCGAACCGCATTGCCGAAACGCTGCACGGCGGCGCGATTCCACTTTCGTTCGGCGGCGATCACCTGATCGCGTTGGGCACTTTGCGCGGCGTGGCGCAAGCGCGCGGTCCGGTGGCGGTGCTTCAAATCGACGCGCACCTCGACACGTGGGACAGTTATTTTGGCAGCCAATACACCCACGGCAGTTTTATGCGGCGCGCGGTCGAAGAGCATCTGGTTGACACGGCACACTCGCTGCAGGTTGGAATTCGCGGTCCGTTATTTTCGAGCGACGATATGCGAGACGTACACGAACTCGGCTTGGAAATTTTACCGATGGATGCGCTGGTGGACTGGACGGTGGACCAAATTGCCGCGGCGATTCACGCTCGCATTGGCAGCGCGCCAGTTTACATCACGTTCGATGTGGATGGAGTCGATCCCGCGTTCACACCGGGCACCGGCACGCCGGAGATCGGCGGCTTCACCAGCCAACAAATGATGGCGTTGTTCCATCGACTGCGCGGTCTGAATATTGTCGGCGCGGACATTGTCGAGGTCGCTCCCGCGTATGATCCCACGGGCATCACCGCGCTGTTCGCCGCGCGCGCGGGTTACGAAATTTTGTGTTTGCTCGCGCGGGCGCGGCGCGGCGCCCCTTGAAAAAGAAGTTGTAGGCAGCGCGTGTTACCCGAGCGGAATGGGCAGCATGTTATAATGCGCATAATAGTTTTTCGCTGTGATGAGGTGACATTATGAATTACGTCGAGGTCAGCCGCACGGTCGAGCATCACTCGGAATGTATCTTGTTCGTCTACCTGCAAGACGGGAACGGAATCCCTGTGGGCAATACCAAAATGAAAATTTGGGGCGGACCTCTACCGGACGGATTGCCGCCCTATTTCGTCGACGACGATCCAAACAATCCGAATCGCCGTACCGACGCGAATGGAAAATTCCAGTTCATCGTGGCGAACCCCGCACCCGCGAACCGTCTCGATTTTTTTGTGCAGGTGCTCGGCGCGGGAGATGACCCGGTCAGCCAGCCGATCCATTTTCCATTTCCCGCGAATCAGGCAGAGTGGGTAATTGTGACCCTCGCGCCCGAGGGCGCAACTCCGGGCGGAGACGGTGAGACCCCACCAGTGCCCGATTTGCAACTCGACCCGCGCCTCGCCTCCGAAGTGGGCGTTAGTGTACAATTCGCGCAGCCCGCCTCAAGTGAACCGTACTGGAAACTGATCTCGGCGCAATTCCAGAACCCGGATGAATCGGGCGGGAACGTGAACATTGTCTGCTTTGTGCAAGACGAACGCGGACACCCGCTCCCCGGCGCCACCGTCGCGCAAAAATTTCCCGGCGATCAGGCGACCGATTCGACCGACGAACGCGGTCACGTTGATTTTCCGATGACCGGCAATTCAAGTTTCGCGCCCGATCGCGGCGAGCACGGTCCGTACTCGGCTCTCGTCGTAGGTCTGCCGAGCGATACGGTAGTCGGAATGGGACTGCCACTGCGCCGTCACGTGCAATATGTTTTGACGTGGCGAAAAGTGGTCACCGGCGCAACGCCCGCGCCCACGCCTGAACCGCAGAAGAATCACAGCGCAGTCAGTGGTCGCATCCTTAATGCGCCCGCCGGAGCGCAGGTTAATTTGATGCAAGGTGTGAATACGCTCACCGCGCCAGTCGAGGCGGATGGGGCTTTTAGTTTCTCTGATCTCGCCGCGGGCAGCTATTCGCTCGCGCTCACGAACGTCGGCGTAATTCATTCGGACATTGTTCTCGACGGCAGCAACACCATGACTTTCGACTATGTGGTTCCCGTCGCGCCCACGCCAACGCTTGCGCCGACGCAAAAGTCGCTGACCCACTATTTGCTCTTCGGTCCCGGCACTCAACCCGGAACCCTGACCAATCTGATCCTCGCGCTTGATTACATCCTCCGCTTCGCGCCGACAGTTGGTTTCAAGATTGAAGATGCACAAACAGCCGAGCACGTCACGATTGTCGGCGATCACAGCGCGGTCGGTGAAGCCGATGAGAGAAGATTGCGCGAGGCAGGCTGCGCGGTCGCGCGGCTCAGCGCGGCAGACAGTTACGCCCTCGAATCCGTTTTTCAACAACTGCTCGCGTCGGGGTCGCCCTATCCCGCATGAACTTGGGGAAATCCAAAATGAGCAAGCTCTCACTGCACATCAGCAACTGGTTAGACCCCGACGATACGTTTGACTTTATCGCGAAAGCGCAACCCGCCGTGATTAAAGTTTTCGGCGTCGGTGGTCTCGACGATGTAAAAATTTCCGAGGCGAAACGACGCTCGCCGAACTCGTTGATCGTCGCGCGCCACTATTTCGAATCGCAGCCGCTCGAACGCCTCGACGAACTTTTTCCAGGCGATAAGATTGCGAATTACGACGCCAACGCGGATGCGCAAAATGCCTTCGCGCAGATGCAGCCGGAGCTGGTTAAATTCGGCGGACTCGTGGATGCGTGGGAGGGCTATAACGAAGTCCCGATTGATAACGACCAGCCGTTGAGCGAGCGCAATCGACAAAAGGCGCGTTGCTATTCGGCGTTCACCGTCGCGCTTGCCAAGCGGATACACCACGCGGGATACAAATACGCCGCATACTCGTTCAGCACAGGCAACCCCGTCCACGTCGAATTGTGGGATGAGCTGCTCGACGGCTTGCGCGCCAGTGATTACCTCGCGCTGCACGAGTACATCGCGCCCGATGAGAACTGGCAAAATTTTTACACGGGCATGTGTAATCGTTATCGCGCGATTTACACGCGTGTGCCGCGCGAGGCGCAGCGACCGATCCTCATTACCGAATGCGGCGCGGACTATTTCGGTCAGCAAGGTTTTCACGGCAAGCTCTCGAACGACGCGTATCTCTCGTTGCTGAAAACCTACGACAGCAATTTGATGCAAGACCCGTACGTCGTCGGCGCGACCATTTATTGCTACGGCATTGATTCCCAGCAGTGGAAGACCTACGACATCGGTGGTAATTTTTCGCGGATGCTCGCGGATTATGTAGCGGCAACGCCGACACCCCATATCATCGCCACAGAGCCGGGCGGCACGCCACAACCCACCCAGCCGTCCACTCAGCCAACCGGCACAACTCCGAGCGGAGTTCAACCCACTCATCCCTCAACGCCGGCAAGTGTGCCCGGCAGCGCGATAGAATACATCATTCAGCGCGGTGACACCCTCACCGCCATTGCGCGCAGGTTCGGCACCACTGTCGCCGCGCTCGTTGCCGCGAACCGGATCGCTAATCCTTCGCTGATTCGCGTCGGTCAGAAAATTTCTATTCCCGCCGCGGCGCGCGGCATGGTCGCGTTCGCGGCACAACCCGCCGTGCCGCGCAAGACAAAGCGCGCGGCCAAGAGCAAGCCATCGACACGCGCGCGGAAAAAATCCGCACCCGCGAAAAAGAATCAGCCCGCGCGCACGCGGAAAAAATCCGCACGCGCGAAATAGAACGCGCGCCCGAAGTAAGCGCAACCGACTTGGCACAGTCCACTCACTCGCGATCACTTGGCTCCAAAAATTCCAGCAGATATTTCTCCACTTTCCGCAGTCGCTCGAGGCGTCCACCAGACTCACCGGTGGGAATGGTTCGCCCTTGTCGCGATTTTATTACTCGCGACTTTTCTGCGCTTGTATCACCTCGACCGCACTCCGCCCGGTCTGCATTACGACGAAGCGTTCAACGCCACCCAAGCGCGCGACGTTTTACGCGGTGTGAACCGACCGATTTTTTTCACCGGCAATTTTGGCGAAGAGCCGCTGCATATGTATCTCGAAGCCGCGGCATTCGCGCTCGGCGGGGAATCGTCCTGGGTGGTGCGCTGGGTCTCCGCAATGCTTGGCGTGCTGTGGGTTGCCGCGCTTTATTTTTGCGCCCGCTCCTTTTTTCCAAGCGAACGGTTATTGCCGCTTGCTGCCGCGTTCATCGGCGCGACATTGTACTGGTCGATTAACTTTAGTCGCATTGGAATAGAGACCACGACCTTGCCGTTCGTGCTCACGTTGAGCGCGGGCGCGCTCGCGCTGGCGAACACGCGGCACGATTGGAGATGGAGCGCCGCCGCAGGAATTTTGACCGGAGCCACGCTTTACACCTATCTCGCCGCGCGCGTCTGGGTACCTGCGGTTTTCGTCTGGGCAATTTACCTGCTGGTTGTGCAACGACGGCAAATGCGCCGCTGGTTTCACAACTGGATGGTAATCGCAATTTTTTTTACTCTGACGGTCGCGCCGCTCACAATTTTTTTTCTGCTCAACCCTACTGCTCTCACTGGACGCGCGGGGCAAGTGCTGACGCCGGAGCTCTTCAGCACGAATCTAGCACGCACGGCGGGAATGTTTTTCATCCGCGGCGACGCCGACCCGCGCGACAATCTGCCCGGCAGACCCGCGCTCGATTTCTTTCTCACGGCGTTGTTTCTCATCGGAATCGCGGTTGCGCTGGCGCGCGCGAAAAAATCCAGCCATGCGTTCTTGTTAATCTGGTTCATTGTGATGACCTTGCCTTCGGCACTGACAGATTTCGCACCCAACTTTCGCCGCGCGATCGGCGCGCTGCCCGCGGTGGTACTGTTGTGCGCGGCGGGACTGGATTGGGTTTGGAAGTTGGAAGGTGGGCGTTGGAAATGGAAAGCGCGCGGTACATTGCCCAGTCCGCAACTGGCGCGCGTCATTGTCGGTGCGCTGCTCGCGACGGGACTCGCGTTCAGCGCTTGGTCGAGCGCGAGCGCATACTTTTCAGACTGGGCGCGCGGCAGTGGGCTGTTTTATTCGTTCGACGCGGGCTTGTTGCAAGTCGCGCAGCTACTCGCGGCGCGCCCCGCGAACGAGCAGCTATATATTTCGCCTGACTATCACGACCATCCGACTGTGCAGTGGGCGTTGGACGGGCGCGCGTTTTCGTCGTTCGACGGGCGTCACGTCGCGGTCTTGCCAAATTCGGCTCTGCCTGCGACCTATGTTATTATTACGCGCGAAGACCGGCGCTTTTCTCCACAAGATTTCTTTCCGAACGCGCAGGAAGCTGGGACGCTCGAGGATTTTGAAAACAAGCCCTACGCGGAAATTTTTCAGGTGCCCGCGCCCGCGGTTCCCATGGTGCAGCCGCAAAACAAATTGGACGCGCACATTGGCGAGAGTGTGCGCGTGCTCGGCTATGATCTCACGCGCGAGGGCGAACGTATCGATCTGAAAATCTATTGGCGCGCGGAGGCGCGGTTGCGCGAGGACTATACGGTCTTTGTGCACCTACTCGGTCCGACGAATCCCGCAGCACAGTCGCCGCTCTGGTCGCAGGACGACGCGCAGCCGGGACACGGCAGCTATCCCACCTCGCGCTGGCAAATTGGTGAGACCATCGTCGACGCGTACGAGTTGAAGATTCCGCGCGATGCGCCGCTTGAAAATTATCAGATCGAAGCGGGGATGTATTTACTCTCAAGTGGCGCGCGGCTGCCGGTCAGCGTGGACGGCAAAGCAGTTTTAGAAAACCGGTTGGTGCTGAATCCAATCGCCAAATAATTTTTTTCGATCCACTCTTTTCGGGATCACACCCATCTGAAAATTATTCGGAGGCTGAATGCCTGATTATAGCAATGATCGCGTGCCACGTCCGGTAATCGTTAATCGCGACGTGCGACTCGGACAACGTCGCTCGGCGAATCGCGCCGTCCTGCTGGCAGTGGGCGGACTCGCGGTGCTCTGCGTATGCTTATTGATCGGAGTGGTTGGTCTCGCGTCGGCGCTCGGTATTGGTCCATTTGCGAACAGCGGCGCGACCGCGTTCAGCTTGCCTTTCGGCTCGAGCGCCGCGACCGCTGTTCCAACCGATTCGGGCAAGCCAACGCCTGTGCCCCTGGGCAAAACCGGCAAGAATGACGCCGGACTGCGCGTAACCGTTGCCACGTATCAACGACCGCTGCCGGCACAGGACGTACAGATTCCACCGGGGCAAGAACTCGCCTTGGTTTCGGTAAAATTGGACAATACACGCACGACGGGGGGTCCGATCAAGTACGCTCCCGAAGATTTCAAACTCGTGTCGCCGGAAGGTGAAGAATACTCCGCGGTCGCGAGTGGAATCACTACCGGCGAGATTTTGAAAAAAGGCGAAGTCGCGCCCGGCAAATCGGTCAAGGGTGATTTGATTTTCTACGTTTATTCCGACAACAAGGACTTGCAGCTCGCGTGGACGTCGGCGGACGGCAGCACGCGTCTCTTCAAAGTAACGCGTTAGGCGCGCGGTCCGCTTCATGACACTTGCCGCTGCAGCTCTCGTTTGGATCTTTGCGCTACTCGCTATTTCCTTCGCGCCACAGCTCGATGACCCGGTACGCCGCGAAAGGCAGCTTGACCTAATCGCCGTCGGCGCGCTGGGACTCGCGACGCTTGGGTTTTTCTGGCGGCTGATTTTTTCCGCGAATGTTTGGATGCCCGCGGGGGGTGGTGACCTTGCGGGCTTTCTCTTTCCGACCTATAGCTTTGCGGCAGAATGGTTGCGCCGCGGTGTGATCCCGCTGTGGAACCCACATCTCTTTGGTGGAATGCCGTTCGTCGGCGATATTCAATCGGGAATTTTCTACCCGCCGAACCTCCTGACTTTTTTTCTCTCGAATCCACTCACCTATCGCGACCTCGAATTGCTCGCGGTATTCCATTATTTGATCGCGGGGGTCGGAATGTACGCGCTGTTGCGCTTTGGCAATTTGGCGACTGACGAACGCGGCTTGTCGCGCGCGGCATCGTTCGCGGGTGCGCTCGCGTTTGAATTTTCCGACTTGTTCATTACCCATTTCGGCAATCTCAATCTCATCGCCGCCGCGTCGTGGCTGCCGCTGGCGTTCCTCTTTTTCATACGCGCTCTGGAGGCGCGTCTCACGGAATTCCGTCGCGGATTTTTCTACCTCGTGCCCTCGATCGCGCTCGCCGGAATTTTTGTCGCGCTGGCATTTCTCGCCGGACATATTCAGTCGTTTTTGTTCGTCGTGCTCGCGCTGTTGCTCTACGCGGGCTGGCGTGGGATCGAGTCGCGCGCGCATTTTTTACGCGCCGCGCAAGTATTTTTGTTGACGCTCTTGATCGGCGTCGGACTGAGCGCGCTCGTTTTCTTGCCCGGTCTCGAAATGACAAGCGCCAGTGTGCGAAGCACCTTCACCTACGAGCAAGCCGCGCAATTTTCGCTCCCGCCCGTCGAGCTGGTCGGTCTGCTCGTCCCCGGATTTTTCGGTCGCGGACCGCAAGCCGCGTGGGGTCCCTGGTCGCGCGTCGAGGTCGGCTATCTCGGCGTCTTCCCTCTCGTGCTTGCTGCCTTCGCGGTCGTACTGCGACGTGACCGCAAGACCTGGTTCTTCGCGCTACTGGCGTTGCTCGGTCTGCTGCTCGCGTTGGGGGGTTACGCCATTCTGCACGGTTTCGCGTTCGCGTTGGCGCCCGGCTTTGGGCAACTGCGCGCGCCCGCGCGTTTTATTTTTCTGCTGGACTTTGGTCTGGCGGTGCTCGCCGCGATTGGTTTCGACGCGCTACTGAAACCACTTTCCGAGCCGAACGCGGTACGGCTGCGCGCGATTTTAAACCGCGCGCCGTGGGTGTTCCTTGTCGTCGCGATGTTGAGCGGGGGAATTGCGCTGACGATCTTGATTCTCGGTCAGGGTCAAGACCCGGTCCTGTTCGCGCGGATTGCGAACGCGGCGAATGGAATTGCCTTTTTTATTTTGCTGCTGGCGTTCTCGCTCGCGCTGCTTTTCGCGCGCGCGAAGGGTTCAGTCCGCGCGGCGCTCTGGTCGGTGCTCGCGCTTGCGCTGATTTTTTTTGACCTGTTCAGTCTCGGCGCATACATCGACTTGGGCTTGGGCGACCCGACCGCCGCATACCGTCGCGACGATGTGATTTCCGAATTGCAGAGCGACAGCGGAATTTTCCGCGTGGACTCGCGCACCGATGTACAAGGCATCTGGCTGCCCGAC
Organism: Anaerolineae bacterium; assembly: GCA_038253185.1. Taxonomy (GTDB): domain Bacteria; phylum Chloroflexota; class Anaerolineae; order UBA4142; family SHND01; genus JBBSHK01. The sequence continues at coordinate 12,180 of JBBSHK010000005.1, forward strand.
ACCGCGCTGCTCTATGGCTTGTACGATGTGAATGGCGACAACCCGCTGCTGCTCTCAGACTGGGATCACTATTGGGAATCGCTGGGCGGGCGCGGCTCACGCGCGTACGATTTGCTGAATATCAAGTACGTGCTGGCGCGGCGCAGCACTCCGCTCGATCCAAAATTTCAACGCGTGTTCGACGGCGCGGGCGGCATCACGGTTTACGAAAATCGCAACGCGCTGCCCCACGCGTGGGTGGTGTACGCGAGCTATCTTGCGCCGAATCGCGTCCGCGCGCTGGACCAACTTTTTTCACCGCAATTTGATCCGCGCGGCATTGTGGTGGTTGAAGGCATGGAGGCGCGCGAACTGGCGGACAGCGGCGTGGTGTCGGACGAGGCGCAGATTCTGGGTTATGGACCGAACGAAATCGATCTGGCGGCGGCGGCGAAACAGGACGGCTATTTGGTCTTGAGCGAGGTGTACTTTCCCGGCTGGCGCGCGTTCGTGGATGAACACGAGCTACCGGTAGTCAGAGCGGATTATTTATTCCGCGCGGTGCAGCTGCCGCGCGGCGCGCACAAGATTCGGTTCGTGTACGACCCGCTGTCGTTTAAAATTGGCGTTGTGCTGAGCGCGCTGACATTGCTGGGCTTGATGGGCGCAACAATTTTTTCAGCACGCCGAACGAGCAAAACAAATCACGTTGACGGAAATTGATTGTGACGGCTGGTAGTCGAGCTTGATTTCCTCCGCGCTATTGCGCGAGCATCTGCTGAATCCGCGCGGTCAAAACTTCTTCCGTCACCGGCCCGATCCAGTTTCCGTTGGCGCGACCCTGCGCGTCGGTGCCCGACAGCAATTTGCCATCGCGACCGATGAAATAAGTTTCCGGCACACCAGAGATATGATATGCCTGCGCGATGTGCGTGCCCACATCGGGACCGTTCGGATATGTCTCGTGGAATTCCGCAATAAATTTTTTCGCTTCCAGCTCTGTATCTACGTAATCAACCCCGACCACGACCAGCCCGCGCTCGCGGTATTGTTCCCACGCGCGTTCGAGCGCGGGCGCTTCATCGCGGCAGGGAATGCACCACGATGCCCAAAAATTCACGACGACCGCTTTGCCGCGCAGTTCAGACAGCGTGATGCGCTGACCGTCAAACGTGGTCAGTGCAAATTCGGGCGCGAGTCCCGCCGCGAGCGGTGGTGCGCTGCGCTGGCGAACGCCGTACGCGAGCAGCGCGATCAGCGCGCCGACCACCGCTAGCACAAACGCAAATAGAAAAACAGGCACACGGCGCGCCGGTTTTTCGATTGACACAGCCTCGCTCATTCGGTCTGTTTTAATTCCTGCTCGATGCGCTCGAGGTATTCACTTTTCGGAGTTGGGGATAGAGGGCTGATGCGCGCCCTTGTCCGGTGGCGCGCCGCGGCGTACAAAATTCCCGCGCCGGCGACCATCGCGAGCACGGGCAGGATATAAATCGTCAGGTTGAACCCTTGTGGACGCGGCGCGCCCAGCACGCGCTCGCCATACTGCTCGACGAAATATTGGTCAATCTGTTCTTCGGTCTCGCCCTTGCCGATTTTTTCGCGGATCAGTGCGCGCCATTGCTGACACGCCTGCGTCTCGCACACGTCGAGCGGCACCCCCGGGCAAACCGGACAGTATAAATTTTTCGCGACGCGCATCGTCTCGTCATCGAGATTGCCCGAGGGCGAGGGCGTACTGCTCGGCGCAATCGCGGGCGGCGCTGTCACGAAAAAGAGCGCGACGAGCAGCGCCGCCCCGAGCACCACCAATCCGATCAACAGCATCCGGTGATGCCGTTTCATTTCAATTGCCTCGAATTAGTAATGCGTGCCGCCATCGCGAAAATTTAGCGAACGCCTTCCCAAGCCCACGGGACATACGACGCCCAGCGACGCAACAGGTACGGTTTTTCCGCCATAAATGTTTCTGCCTGCGCGTGGATTGCCTGCTCCACCAACTCGGGATTGGAATCTGTTTCCTGGATGATCGTCGCCGCGCGCGCGAAATAAATCGGCAGCAGCGCCGCCACCACCTTGTCAGGGTCGCCTTCCCCTTTGTTATAAACCACTGCAAAATCAAACACGACCCGCGCCCACAAGTCCGCGGGAAAGTGAAACGCGCCGTCGGGCTGCTCCACCAGATGGCGAATCGCCGTACGGTTCGACGGCGAGAGCACCGTCTTCCAAATGCGCGCGTAACGACGCCATCCGCTAACGAACAGCTCGGCGAGCAAAGTCATATCGACCGACGTAAACTCGCGCGGTGCAGCGGCGCCATGGGGGAGAGCGTGATGTTGCGAATTGCCGTTGCCGTACACGGGGGCGGTGCGCGGCGCGCCCATATCGGGCCAGCGCTTGCGGTAAATATCCATCAGCCGAAATAAAGTCCCAACCGATTGGACACAAGTGGGGTCAAAGCTCAAAAGCAGCTCGCGACTCTCGTCCCGCTTGCTGCCCAGTGGCACCTGGCAGAGTTTCACTCCTTCGTTGATCGCGACCGTCGTCAGCCAGATGTCGATGCCGTGACGCGCCACATCGGTCTCCCAAACATCTTTCGAACTGAGACGTGAAGCGACTTCCACCGACAGCGCCATCTCGCCGCCCATCGGCTGGCGCACATCGACGCCGTACAACATCCGCGTCAAGGGGTAGGCAATCAAGTCCGTGACGGCAGCATCGCTAATCGGTCGCGAGTACGCCGGCATCGCCAGCGAATATTCTTTGGACAGAATCGGGCGCGCGAGTTGTTGAATCCACTCGGGCGTAATCGTTTGCACGTCCGCTTCGAGCACCACGCAGACCTGTGCTCGCAGCGCGCGGCTCATTTCAAAAATCGCGCGCACCGCGCTGCCCTTTCCTGCTACGCCCTGATAATGTGTAACGAGGCGGCGGACACCTGGGGGCACTTCAAAGGAAGAGGCGCATGCAACCGTTTCGTCTGAAGAGCCGCCATCGACAATGGCGATGGTCCCGCGCAAATTGGGAAAGAAGCGGACCAGACCTTCCGCCGCGGTGCGCGCCACGTACGCGATGGTGCGCGCGTTTTTGAAAGTGGGGATGCCGATCAGGAGGTCGGCGGCGCCAATCTCGGCAAGCCGCCGTTGTCCTTCACCGCGCAGAGAAGTTTCAAACATGTTGGTTGTTAGTTATTGATTATTCGTTATTGATTGATGTTAGTTCTTGTCGTTAGTTGGAGCTATATATTTTTTCGGAGAAAAAGTTTACGCCTTGTCAATCCGTTCCCGTGAAAAGTGCGTTCGCGAAAAATTCCATATTATGATTACTCGCCGTTCATTGCCTGCTCCTACGAATAACCAATAACTCACAACCAAGAACTAACAACTATGGCAACACGGATTGCGCGGCTTTCAGCGAGGCTTCGCCCGGCGTCGCCTGACCACGCAACACGGACTGCAAGGCGGCGCGCCATGCGGCTGAATACGGCGCGCGCTCGGCAAAAGTAGGAGCGACGAAACCCGTATCCATTAACTTTAGCAAAAAGTCGGCGTACTCGCGCGGGCGCACCGCCAGTGCGAACGCGCTGCGCCGCGCGGGAATGGTGTGCGCCGCGTTCGACCATTCGGCAATCCGCGTCGGGTCACTCAGCCAATTCAAAAATTCCGCGGCAGCCACATGACGCGACGCGTCACTCGCCACGATTGCGAAACACCACGCGTTCACGAGCGTTGTCGCACGACCTTCGCGCGTCGGCACCGGCGCGTAATTCGCGTTCGGCGTGCGGTCGCGCTCGGCAACATAATCACTCGCTTCCACTTGCGCGAGCGCCGCTTGCCCCGCGGCGAAAAACGGCCAAACGTCGTGGGTAGTCTTTAACCCGAAAACAACATCCGGTACAAGGTTCGCTGCACGCGCACGCTGGTAAAAAGTCAGCACGGTCGTGGTGGCGCCCACGTCCAGCGCGCCGGACTGGGGCGACGCGGTGAGGCGACCGTTATTGTCCAGATACTGTAACAGAAACGCGTCATCGCCATCCGCCGGAAAAGTCAGCGGGACGTTGGCAGCCAAGAATTTATCCCACGTCGCCGGCGGCTCGCGCACCACCTGTTGGTTGTAAACCAGGTGCTGCAAGTCTAGTATCAGAGGCATAACCAAATGCTGCCCGTTGTATTGCGCGATTGCCCGCGCGGGAGGAAGCAAATCCGCGAACGCCCCCGCCGGCAAATCGCGTTCCAATGGCTGGAATACATTCGCCTGCGCCCCCGCGTCCACTTCGCGCGAATCAATCAACACCACATCCGGCAATCGCGCCGGGACCAGCGATTGCACCTGCAGCATAAAGTCGAGCAGTCCACCGCGACCGTAGCGACTTTTCAAAGCGTACTGGATCGCGATCTTGGGATGCGTCCGCGTGAACTCATCGACTTGACGTTGAAGGATAGCACCGCCGCGCACCGCGCTCGGCGCAAATTCTTCCGGCGCCCAGATTGTTAAAGTCACGACCTCGGACGCGCCAATCGAGGGAGTCGCATTCGACAAAGCAGGTGTTGGTGTGGTGGCGGATAAAGTTGGCAGTGGAAGGGTGGGTGTAAATCCCCGCGGTGCGGGGGTGATGTCGACACTGCACGCCGTCAATCCAGTGAGAGCCAGCGCCAACCAGAGGGTGACTCCGCTCATCACGCGCAGAGGCGAGTCGCCCAAGCCAAACTTCGCATCCGCGTGAATCCGCGCAGTCCACGTCATTGGCGCGATTATAGCATAACCAGTTCCATAGAACAAAAATTCAATTGCGCGCAACGGCGAGACGCAAGTTTAGGTGCGTGCCGCGTCAGCGCAGGATGAAGGGGAGGTAGGCGCGGGGGGTGAGTACCGGAGTCGCGGTTGCGGTAAAAGTTGCGGTGGGCATGCTGGTCACCGTCGGTGTATCCGTAACCGTCGGTGTGCGGGTGATGCTCGGCGTTGCGCTCGGCGTCGCGGAAGTTGGTGTCGCGCCGAGCCAAATATTCGCGACGGCGTCTGCCGAAATATTGCCCGCGCTGTCGATGAATTTTGCCTGAACGGTTTTCGGTCCATCGCCGGAGGTGAGAGTCCACTGCGCGCTCGCGGCATACGCGATCGGGTAGCTCACGACAATCGTCCGGTCGAGCCACAGGTTCGCGGTCGCGCGATAGGCGACGCGAAATTCGAGACTGTTGTTGCTCGTGTCGGTGTAATTCAGGTCAACGTAAAATTCTTGGTACACATTCGCCGCGCGAAAATCGGTGCCGCGCAAACGTTTCATCCCTAGTAGATTCTGTCCCGAATTATCCGTCACGTCGAGCAAGGCGACTTCATTGGTGGTGGTCACATCGTCGGTCTTGAGTCGAAAGTACACGCGGTAGGTTTTGCCAACGTCGAGCGCGTTCGTATATGGTCCGTACCAATAACCGGACGGATTCACTCCGACCTGACCGCGCAGGGCTTGACCATTCAGCGCGGTGGAATCACTCACCAC
>JBBSHK010000006.1:0-17580 GCA_038253185.1 Anaerolineae bacterium
GGTCGCACAGCAGCGATCCCAACAGTCACATTTTTCTGCTCACGGGCGACAAGACCTTCGACCCCGGTTCGCCGGGCGTGGCGGTTATTACACGACCCTTTCGCCTGTCGGAATTGGTCGGACGCATCCAGGCGCTCGGACGTAAATTCTGAGATAACCCTTTTGCCCCTTGCCTCGAGTTACTCGCAGCATCTGCTCCGATTATTCATAAAGCTCACTTGAAAAAACAGACCCTCACGCGAACCCGTGAGGGTCTGTCGTTTGGTCCGCCCCCGCAGTCTATTTTTTGATCGAGCAAGTTAAAGCGACGAGAGTAATTATTTGGCTGAACGCAGTCTGTCCCGTTGCATTTAACGGATTGCGAATGCGCTGGTTGCGATTATCGTCTCCTACTCATTCTTCACCTGTCGGTCGAAAAAGTCCGCCATCATCTTTGTGATTTGCTCGCGACTTGGATTTGGTTGACCGCCCGCGGGTGAAAATCCGTGACCCGCGTTCTTGACCATCACCAGCGTCGCGTCCACTCCCGCTGCCTTGAGCTTGTCGTACAATTCCTGCGACTGCGCGGGATTCACCACCTTGTCGTGATCGCCCTGCAGAATCAGAAACGGCGGATCATCTTTGGAAATGTACGTGACCGGACTCGCGCGCTGGAGCACCTCCATTCCGCCGAACACCCGCTGTGCCAACAGTACCGCGTGCAATTTGAAAAATTCGGGATTGCTTAAATCAGCAGGACCGAACATATCGACCACCGCTTGCACGCGCGAGGATTGATCCGAATACTCCCCGACATCGAAACCCGCGCTGGCGTCCGTCGTTCCGAGTAGCGCGACGAGATGACCGCCCGCGCTCGTGCCCCACGCGCCGACGCGATTCGGATCGAGATGATATTTCGCCGCGTGCGCGCGCAAGAATCGGATCGCGCATTTCACATCTTCAATATCATCAGGAAATTTGTACTGCGGCGCGAGACGATAATTGATGGATGCGACGAGATAGCCACGGCTCACCAATTCCGAAATATCTTTCGAGCCATTACCTCCGCCTTTATCCCCTTTGGTCCAGCCGCCGCCATGCACATAGACCGCGACTGGCGCGGGCTTGCCGTCAGATTTTTTCGGATAATAAATATCCAGCTTTTGCGCCACACCCTCCGGCGCGCAATATGTCACATCGCGCTCGACCTTGCCCAACTTGGTGGAATCGAGCGGCGCGGAATTCTCGTCCTCGATAAACGAGTCGGAGTTATCAGCACTGGTTGATAAATTCGGCGTTGTCGTCGCACCCGCTGCATTCGAGGAAACTATAGTCGGCACAAGGGTTTGTACTGCGTTAATTGCTCTGGACTGATCAGCACTGCAACCAATTGTCACGAAACAAATCGCTGCTGCGAAAAATAGAATCTGCTTTTGCATCTGTTGCTCCTTTCAAAACTCAGCTATTGATTCAACTCATCCTCGCGTGCGCGGATTAGCCCCGGGTGAACCGCGTGTAAACTGTGTGAAAAATCCGTTGGGCGTAGGTTGTGAATATAGGCGCCGAGGCTTTATCATTCACATTCCATATCACTATGCAAGGGTTGAAGATTTTTAACATTTTATTTCATCGAGTGATGCTATAATTTTCTCCTATGTTGGACATCATTCTCATCGCGACACTGGTCAACCTGCTCGCCCTCGCGATTTCCCTCTGGCTCGGCTTTTACATTGTGACACGCAGTCTGCACAGTCAAGTCTCCTGGCTCGCCGCGCTCACATTGTGGTCACTCACCAGCTATTTTTTCTGCAACGCTGTTCTGGACAATTCGCCGGGCAGTGTCCTGATGTCCTGGCTCCGTCAACTTGTCATCATCGTCCTGCCCTTCTGGCTGCATCTCACGTACCTGTTGCTGCGAGACCGCGTCAAGCTGCGCGCGCAATCACGCTTGTTGGCATTGAACCGCGTCGCCATTCCGCTAACCTATGTCGTTGCCGTGATCCTGATCGCGCTCGGCGTACTGCCCAGTAATCCGGTGGTCAGCATCTTTGGTTCACAACAATTGCCGGAGAGCTAATTGGGTCCGCTCGGACTTACCAGTCGCACGGTCAATCCGATCTTTCCTCTCTTCTTCGCTTACCTACTGCTCATCAGTTTTCTTTCACTGCTGAATCTCGGGCGAGCGCGCCAACAATCTCGCAGCACCACTCTCGGCGGTCCCTTCGACTCGCTCTTCATCGCTACCGCGATTACTGCCTCCGGCGCCGCGTATACCAGCGTGGGCAGTTTGCTGCAGCTCGATCTGGTCACGTTCCCCGCAGAAGCGGCGTACGGACTGGGCATTATTCTGCTCGGATATGCCGTCGCCAAGTACGATGCCTTGTTAGAAGGACGAACCATCGATCGCGATCTGGTGTACAGCAGTCTCACGGTGGGCGCGCTCACCACATTTTATGTCTTGATTGTTTTAGTGCTTTACTTTGGCGGGCAGCTCTCGTTCCTCACACTGGTGCTGACGATTGTTGGTTCGATCAGCGCGAATTCTTTGTTCGACGGACCTCGCATCGCGCTCGACCGTTTCTTTTATCAAAAACAATTTCAACAATTGCGTGCGAATTTGCGGACGTTGGCGCGCGAGGCGGGTACGGGCGATACGCTGCGCGAACAACTTCAGGCAATTCTCAATTCATTGTGCCGCGCGCTGCGCATCAAGCAAGGTTTCATCGCGCGCCGCCAACCGAATGATTACCTCGTCGAGGCGACCCTCGACGCCAATGCCGTGGGACAAATTTTCACAGCACCCGCGCTGGCGGCGAGTGAGATCGTCGGCATCGTACGTCCGACCAAAGTTGGTCTGCAAGATATGACGTTGCTCGTGCCGCTCTATGCGAGCGGGAGCCAGATCGGCGCGCTCGTGCTCGGAGCCAAAGAGACGAAGCAGCCGTACAGTGAAGCGGAACTGGAACTGCTGGAAGATTTGGGCGGTCAAATCGCGAATGTAATTTACGCGCAGGCGCGGCACGAGGAAAACGCGCAGGCGCTCAACGCGATGCTCGACAACTTTCGCCAGCGCGAGCGCGAGTTGCAGCTACAGGTGCAGCAAATTTTGGCGGAACGCGCGGAGATGCCCGCGCACGTGAACAAAGAAATTAGCGAAGGTGAAATGGCGTCGCTCGTCGAAGACGGCTTGCGCCAACTGCACGATTTCGATTATCTGGGCGAACATGCTCTAGCGAAACTGAATATCGTTCAAGCGCGAGTGGCGCGCCGCCAGAACGGACCGGCAACTTTTATTGATCGCGGCAAAGCGCTCAGCGAAACTCTGGTGCAAGCGCTCAACAAATTGCGACCCGATGGGATCGAACCGAATTCAAAACAAGTGGCGCCGCGCGAATGGCACCAGTATATTATTTTGCATGACTCGTACGTTCTGGGCGAGCCGAACCGCAACATCATGAGCCGACTGTACATCAGCGAAGGCACTTTCAATCGCACCCGCCGCCGCGCGATTCGGAGTGTTGCCAAAGCGCTGGAGGAGATGGAGCAGGAGACAAGAAGAAATTAAGCATGCCCAATGCCTAATGCCCAATCGAAATATCATTTGGCATTAGGCATTTTGAATTGATTGTTGGCGTCTTTTGGCAGTTCGTAGTCTGGTAGTGGCAGTTCGAGTGTGGTTCAATCAACGCAATATCAAACAACGGAGAAACAAAATGAACCGCGCTAATTCACTTCGATTCTTGATCTGCTTGTGTTTCGTCGTGCTGCTGGCGAGCGCGTGCAGTCAGGTGACGCCGACCTCGGTCCCGCCGACTGCTGTCGCGCTTGCACCGACGGCGACATCCATACCTGCAATTGAACCACCAGCCACCGCAACCAATACCGTGCTGCCGACCGACACCGCGACGGCGACACTCGCGCCGACCGATACCGCTACGAGTGCCAGCGCGCCGACCGACACCGCGACCGCGACCAACACTCTCGTTCCACCGAGCGCAACGCGCGTCCCACTCGTACCCACGCGCGTTCCCGTAACCCTCGCGCCGCGTCCGACGCTTGCGCCCACCCTGCCACCCATTACAAATAATTTACAGGTGGATTGGCGCAGCGGGATCGAATATCTCGCGCGTGATGGGAGCTCGCGCTGGTGCCAGATGCACAACGCAGTTCAGAACAACACCAGCGCGGAGGTTGTCTTTCAGCAGGGAAATTTTACGCCCCCCGGAGTCCCGCCGCCCGCGACGTACTCGGGCTACGACCCGGTCTTTGGCATCGCGAATCCCGATGGCTCGCTGAAACAGTGGCGCGTCGGCGGCTGGTACAGCAAGCTCTTCGGTTGGCCCAATGGTATTCCCGGTTATCCCGCGCCGGTTCCCGCCGGGCAAAATTCAGGTGATTGGACCTGGTACTCGGTCGCGCAGAATAATGGCGAGTACTGCCGCTATGTCTATGTTCAATCGCAAGGCAAGAAGTACGGCGCGGAATACAACGCGCAGGGGCAACTCATCAATCGTAATGTCACGATTCCCTAATCGCGCACGAGCCACCAAACGCGAAATATGGAGTTCAACAATGAATCCTGAAATTCGTACCGCGAAAAATTGGTACCTGTGGCTGTGGTTCTCGCCGCTGCTCACGCTGCCGACGCAAGCCTATTTCTCTTTCTCGCTTGCTTCGATGTTTGGGCTGAGTTACCCTTATTCGACGGGAGCCATGATTTTCATTGGGACACTTTCTATTATGATTCCCGCGTTGTGGCATCTCGTACTGCTGTTCCCCGCGCTCGGCGGGCGCACAGAATTTATTCGCTGGCACGGACGACAAGCATTACTGCTCGCGGGATTACGCACCGCGCTTCCACTCGCGACGGCGATCTTTTTCAGCGGATTCTCTCTCATCAGTATTCTCTTTCAGCTTGCGATTTATTTCGTCGGCAACATCTGGGCACAACGACAAGCGGCGCGCGGCGATTGCGCATTGATGCGCTGGACGGGTCACGGTGCGAGACTGCCACTGCCGAGCGGCGAAGCCAAACCTGGTACCGCGCCACTTGGCGCGCCATTGCCATCTGCAGAAATCGAAACGCTCCTCAAAAATCTGTCGAGCAGTGAGGCAAAGCGACGCGAGTCGGCAGCCAAGGCGATCGTGAAATTGCAAGTGAACGATGCGCGTATTCTCAGCGCGCTGCAAAATTTAGCTGAACATGATCCGACAGCTTATGTGCGAGAGGCGGCGCGGCTCGCGTGGCAACAAAATACAGCGCGCGAAAATTTTTCGAACGCGCAGGTCGAGGCGAACGCGCTCGTCGAAATCATCCGCTTCAGCCGCCAGCCCGAGCGACGACGGGCGGCGCTCGCCGAACTCGAACGACGCGGCATGGTCGAAGCATTGTAATCAGCAAACACGGAGGAGACCATGAATTGCCCAAATTGCGAAACACCGGAACAGGTACGCGTGCGCGTCTGCGGCACCTGCGGTACGATTTATGCCTCCGACGATTTGCAGATCTTGCGCCAATTGGAATTTCTGCTGAAAGAAACCGCCGACTGGCACGAGGCGGAAACGCGGCGCCAGCCGTACGTGCAAACACTCGCCGCGCTGAAAGCGCGCATCCTGCCTACGCTCACCGCCGCGCCGATTGCTGCCCTCAACGCGCAGGCAGTGGCACCACTCACATCATCGGCACAACCAGCCGTCGCGGTTGAACCTGCGCCTATTGCGCGCGAGCCGAAAACGCCCGCGGTGCCGTTCGACCAATGGCTCTTGAGCGAAGGCAATATCAAGATCGCGCTCTATTCCGGCGGCGCGCTGTTAATTCTCGCCGGACTGATTTTTGTCGGAATCAATTGGGCGTACTTGCCGGGTCTAGTGAAATTCGCGATCACGTTGACGATCACCGCGCTGATGTACGTCGGTGGCTATCTCCTCTTCCGCCGCCCGGTGTTGAAACTTGGCGGCATCGCGCTGCTCGCCATCGCCTCAGGTTTCGTACCGCTTAATTTTGTCGTGCTGCAAATTTATTTGCTCGGCGAGCGCGGCTTGAGTGCCAACGCGATGTGGTTGATTACCTCGCTGTTCTGCCTCCTCGCGTACGCGCTGACGGCGTGGCGCATACGCGAGGAACTATTCACCTATTTCAGTCTCGCCGCACTCGTGAGCGCCATCACCGCGCTGATGGTCTTGGCGAATGTGGGGCAAGATATTTTTGTTTTGATTTACGCGCTGCTCGCGCTCGCACTTCTGCTTGCCGCGCGTTTCGTGCCTTCTATAACTTTTGCGAGTTTTACGCGCCTGCCGCTGTTGATTGTTTCACAACTTGCCGCACCCGTGTTGTTTCTCGTCAGCATCGCGTTGTGGGTTCGCAGCACGGGTTGTTTTAATTGTACTGTTGCTGATCCCCGCGTGGTGCTCGAGGCGATGGTCGCCATTGTCATTTTTTACGTGGTGACCGACCGACTCTTCGCGCGCTTCGAGGCGCGCTGGGCAGCAGCATTCATGTTCGCGCTGACATTTGTTTTTATTTTGATCGAGCTAAAATTTTCCGGCATCGCGACGGGCATCACCTTAAAAGTCCTCGCATTAATTTATCTCGGCGTCGGATATGCGTTGGAACGAAAGGCGGACAAGCGCACCGCGGGCTTGCCGCTCTACGCCGCAGGTTACGCTGTCGCCGCCTTTGTCACTTTGCAATCGCTCGCTGCGATTACGACTGGGCGCGAAGATTTGGCGAAGGCGCTGCTCGCCGATGTGATTCTGCTCGCGGTGTCGGCGCGGGTGCATCGTCGCTACGAATGGATTTATGGCGCGGCGTGGCTCTTTATCGCGCCGGTGCTCATTTACGCGACGATCTACCTGAATGGCAGCTCGAACATCGGCTTGGCGCTCGGCGCGCTGATGCTCGCGTACGTCGCTGCCGGATATTGGCTCGGTCGGCGCGCGTTGAAATTCGGCGGACCCTTTCTCACCGCGGCGGCATTCCTCAGCGTCCTCGTTATCGCCTTCACCGGCGCGAATTGGAGCGTGACCACGCTCGCGCTCGCGGTCATTGCCGCCCTGTATTTGTTCGTCGCGCTGTGGCTGCGTTGGGGTTGGCTGCTGCTGCCTGCGCTCGCGGCGGTGAACGCGGCGGTGCTCACATTCATCTTGATCTTTTCCAACGTCGCTTTGCCCTTGCCGCGAGTGCTCATTCTCGCGTATGCCGCGCTCGGCGTGGCGCTGACGATCGGCGGAGTATTTTTGCGACGTGCGGGAAAAACGATTTGGGCGTTGCCGCTTTATCTGGTTGCGGCGATTGATGTGACCGGAGCTTATCTCGCCGCGCTCGCGGTGGAAACTTTTTCGAGAGAGGTGGTCTTGGACCGCTGGCTCGTGATCGGACTCTCGCTCGGTTTTGCGGTCGTGGCGTTGGCGCTGGCGTGGTTGGAGCGCGAGGCTTTTGAGAAAGCCAAGTTGCCCCCGCTTTTTACTTTTCTCGGCGCGGCGCTAATTTTTGTTGGCGAATTGTACGTGCTGCGTCTCACGCCGGTTCTATTTGAAAATGGGCCCGCTTACCTGGCGACTTTGTGCGCTCTATGTCGGCGTCGCGTGGCTCTTGCGCCGCGAGTCATTGCGCCAAGTGTACGGCGAGCCGCTGCGACTCAGTGGACTGTGGCTGATGCTCCTACCGCTCGCGGGCGCGGCAATCATTTTGAAACCACTGCTCTATGCGGCGACTTTCGCGATTGCAGGAATTACCTTTACCGCCGAAGGATGGAGGCGACGGAATCTGAATCTCGTGTACCTGGGCGCGGGCGCGTTCGTCGTCGTGATCTGGGGCGTGCTCAAATTCTATCAGGTCCATGAGTTGCAAGCGTATGTCTTTCCCTTCAGTCTCGCCTTGATCGCCATCGGGTGGAATGAAGGACGGCGCGGCGAGCGCACTCGGTATCAAGGGGCGACGACACTCGGTTTATCCGTGTTGATGGGCTCTGCATTTTTCCAATCGCTCAACTCGGTGAGTTACGCGCTGCTGCTCTTTGCCGAAAGTCTTGCCGCTTTTGTGTGGGGCGTGCGTACGCGCTCGCGCGGCTATGTGCAACTCGCGGTGCTTTCGCTCGTCGCGAATGCGGTGGCACAATTTGGTCCCGGCTTTGTCGCGCTGGAGCGTTGGATTCAGATCGCGGCGATTGGCAGCATCTTGCTCGGCGGTGGACTTGCCGCGCTCTTCCGGCGCGAACGCATTCTCGCCGCGCGGCAAACTCTCGCGGGTGAATGGAAAAGTTGGAATCCGTGAATTACGGCGCGGCGATGACGACGATGCCGTGCGGATCGGGTCCGGTAGGAACCGTGTGCAAAAGTTGTCGCTTCATCGGATCAATCACGCTAAAGGTCCAGTCATCGTGGTTCGCGACATAGAGCAGACCATTGGGTCCGAACGAAAGGTGGAACGGCGCGCGTCCGGTCTTGATCGAATCCAGAACTTGGTGAGTGTCGGTCGAGACCAGGATCACGCCGCCCAACCCGCGATCGGAGAACCACAACTCTTTCGAGTTCGAGGGGAGAAAGAGTCCGTCACGGTAACGCTTGACCGAATGAAAAGGATATTCGCCCATCGGCACAATCTTTTTGATCGCGCGCGTTGCCGCATCAAAGATCACCACGTTCGCATCCGCTTGGGATTCATTCTCGATAAAGCCGGACGAGGTGACCCACACCTCGCGTCCATCGGGACTGAAATAGGCGTCGTGGGAGCCGTGCGGAAAATATGCCAGCCGCTCGATCACCTGTTCCGTGCGACGGTCAATAATCAGCAGACCGCGATACCGGATCGTCGTCGCCCAGATTTCGCGACCGTCCGGCGAGATCGTCAGGTCGTGCGTCGGCGAGTCCAAATAAATCGGCGCGAGCGTTTCCCACTTGGTGGTGTCGATCACGCTGATAAAATCGTCGCGCTCCTGTGTCACGTACAGCCGCTTGTCATCTGGCGCCCACGATAGATCGTGCGGCTGGTGACCGACGTGAATCCGCGCGACCTCCGTCAGCGCGCGCGTATCGACAATCGAAATTTGGTCCGAGTGGCGGTCGTCGACCCCAAGATAACGACCGTCGTTCGACACACTGAGGTTGTGAGGAAAAATCCCGACCGCAATCGACGTGACAAAATTCGGCGGCTCGCCGTCATAGACTTCCACCGTGTTCGAGCGCTCGACCGCGACAAAGATGCGCGGCTTGGGAAGGCTCGGGCTTGGGCGGGGCGTGACGGTCGGGACAAAAGTTTTTCCTTTCTGCCTGGCATCGGGCGTTTCGGTCAGCCGGTCAGGCGTATCGTTCGGCGCGAGTTGCACCGACGTAATTGCGGCGGTCGGCACGCTCGTGTGACGCAAAGCCGTACCGGTGGGCGAGAGCACACTCGGCGTTAATGAATTTTCCGCCAGCGAGCCCGCGCGCTTTTGCGTTAGCGCAAAGAACCCGCCCGCGGCAAAGAGCAGCGCGCAAAGTAGCAGGGCTAAACCGGCAATGTAAAAGAGTCCGCGACGAGGGGGAGGCGGATTCGGAGTTGGAAAGCTCATGAGCGAACGTTTGAGCGAGAAATACAGGTCGAGTTGATTTCGTCGATGCGGATCGAAAGTGGAGAAGATTGATTAGGAGGGTCGCGATCCATCTACATCCGCGCCGATCTGAGATTTCAGATACGCCTCGATCAATGGATCGATTTCACCGTCGAGCACCAGATCGGTGCGCGACGTTTCAAAATTTGTGCGCACATCTTTGACCATTTGATAAGGATGCAGCACGTACGAGCGAATGGCATTGCCCCAGCCTGCTTCGACGTGCTTGCCCTTGAGCCGCGCTTTTTCTTCTTCTTGCTTTTCGATTTTTAGTTCGACCAGACGACCGCGCAAAACCTTGAACGCGTTCGCCTTGTTCTGCAATTGCGAGCGCTCGTTCTGGCAGGTCACGACGATGCCGGTGGGAATGTGCGTGAGGCGTACCGCCGTCGCGACTTTTTGGACATTCTGCCCACCGTGACCCGAGGCGTGATAAATGTCGACGCGCACCTCATCAGGATTAATTTCCAATTCGCCCTCGTCCTCGATCTCGGGCATTGCTTCGACCAACGCGAACGAAGTGTGCCGTCGGTGGTTCGCGTCGAACGGCGAGAGGCGCACGAGACGATGCACGCCGCGCTCGGCTTTGAGTTTGCCGTAGGCGTACTCGCCCGTCACTTCGACCGTCACGCTTTTGATACCCGCTTCTTCGCCCGCTGTCTCTTCGAGAATTTCTGTCTTGTAGCCGCGTTTTTCCGCCCAGCGCAAATACATTCGCAAGAGCATCTGCGCCCAGTCCTGCGATTCGGTGCCGCCCGCGCCTGCGTGAATCGAAAGCGCGGCGTTGTTGCGATCGTACTCTCCCGCGAAAAGTAAATCGAATTCGAGCGCATTGACTTTTTGTTCGAGTTCCCCCAGCTCGCGCGCGATGTCATCAGCGACTGCGGCATTCTCGTCTTCACTCGCGAGTTCAAGCAGCTCTGCTGCGTCATTGCCGCGGACGCGCAAATCTTTCCACGTGGCGAGTTGGTTCTGCAAAGTCGTTAGTTCGCGCATCGTTTTCTGCGCGCGCAGCGGATCATTCCAAAAATCGGACGCGGAGGAATTCGCTTCCAATTCCGCCGCGCGTTTTTCTTTAGTTGGCAGGTCAAAGACGCTCCAACAGCATCACGATGCGAGCATTCAAATCATTTAGTCGTGATTTCAAGTCTTCCATAGATTCTCCAAACATTCACCACATAGACACAGAGATAAAACAAAACATCTCTCGGCGTCTTGGCGGTTCAACCTCCAAACAAATCGTTCACAAATTCATTGCACAGAGTGGGCAGAGTCACACCGCTGTGCTCGCGGCGAGCGCTGGGAGCGAATCAATCTGAAAGACGAGCGCACCCTCCTCCCTACGCCCGAGTACCTGGCTGGCATCGAGAATTTCAAGTCCGGCTAATCTGCCATCTGGACCATAGTTGGCAATAACTTCTTCTGTTAATACTCTATTCTCTGCTGTGCCGGGTCCCAGCGCATGAAATTCAATATACAATGCATCAGCTTCGTTGTCATAAGAAATTTTCATGGCTTGCTCCTAGTTGGAATAGTACACTTTCACTGTAATAATGACTATTGATTCCGGCTCGTCAACAAAAACCGCTTCGACAGTCTTAAATTTATAGCCCTGCTGATTGGTAGGAGAAATCTTCCCGAAAGTGAACTGACGGCGCGCTTGCTGTTTACCTCGCTTTGCGGGTTCCCAACTGCTACGACGAATCACTTGCTCCACTTCAGCCTCTTCAGCACCTCGCAAAATCGTTTGTTGGCGTGCGTGAGCAGTGAACGGAATCAGTTTAGGATTTCGCACCGCATGTGCTCCAACTATCCTTCAAACAGATCATTCACAAATTCTTGCGGGTCGAATTCCGCGAAATCGTCAATTGCTTCGCCGGTGCCGATGAATTTAATTGGGACGTTCAACTCGCGCGCAATCGCAAAGACCACGCCGCCCTTCGCGGTGCCGTCCAATTTCGCCAGAATCAATCCGGTGAGCGGTAGAATTTTTATAAATTCGCGCGCTTGCGAGAGCGCGTTCTGTCCGGTCACTGCGTCTATTACGAGCAGCGTCTCGTGCGGCGCGTCGATATCATTTTTCTGCAGAGCGCGCGCGGTCTTTTCCAATTCTTTCATCAGATTCGTCTTCGCCTGCAAACGCCCCGCCGTGTCAACAATCAGAACATCGGTGCCGCGCGCCTTTGCCGCTTTCCACGCGTCGAATGCCACGCCGCCGGGATCGGAACCGGGTTGATGCGCGATGACATCCACATTCGCGCGCTCACCCCAAATTTCCAGTTGCTCAATCGCCGCGGCGCGAAAGGTATCGCCCGCGCCGAGCAGTACGCTTTTGTTCTGTTGTTTCAACCAGTGCGCGAGCTTGCCGATGCTGGTCGTCTTGCCTGACCCATTCACTCCGACAATGAGATACACAAACGGTTTCGACGACGCCTCGATCTGCGCGAGTACCGAACCCTGATTGCCCGCGCCGTGCAAGATCGCGAGGAGTTCCTGTTTGAGCATTTGCTTGACGGGCGCGGCTTTGCGGAGGAGCTGCGCGTCCGCGCGCTCGCGTAAGCGTTCGACCAAAATCATTGTCGTCTCCGCGCCAACATCGGAGGCGATCAGCATCTCTTCGAGATTCGTCCAGAATTCTTCGCTGAGCTGCGTCTTTTCATCGAGCGCAATGTTCGCGAGTTTGGTGAGAAACGACTCGCGAGTTTTGGTGAGTCCTTGCTTCGTCTGTTCTTTTCGTCGTAAAAAATTCAAAGCCAATTTCTATCTCCGGATCGCGCCGTATTATAGCAAAATAAGTTCGTAAGACAATTCAGCAAAATAAAAAAGGGCAGGAAAACGAACCCTGCCCCAATTCTTCGCCAAAGCAGTTCCGCCTAGCCCGTCATCGAGGTGCCGGTGCCCGCGCCGCTCGGACGTACCTGTGGCGCACCGGGTGTCGTCGCGGCGGTGCTGTCGGGAACAAGAATGTTGCTCGGCGCGCCTTCACCGCCTCCATTGCCCGAGGCATTCTCGACATAGCCCATCAACGGACGTAGCAGACTGGTGAACTCCATCGGGAAAATAAATTTTGTCGAGGGACTCGCGCCGAGTTGCTTCAGCGTGTCGAGATATTGCAAGCTGAGCGTTTTCGGATCGATCCCGCGCGCCACGTTGTAAATCGTTTGCAGCGCGAGCGAGAAACCTTCCGCCTGCAAGATGCGCGCCTGTCGATCACCTTCCGCGCGCAATACCACCGCAGCTTTGTCGCCTTCCGCCACCGTAATCGCGGCTTGCTTCTTGCCATCCGCTTCGGTCACCACCGCGCGGCGGGTGCGCTCGGCGGACATTTGCCGCGTCATTGCTTCTTGAATATCGCGCGGCGGGAGAATTTCGCGAATCTCGACCGCGGTCACTTTGACGCCCCAGCGTTCGGTCACTTCGTCGAGCTTGGTGCGCAGCACCTGATTGATGTGCTCGCGCTGCGCTAACACATCGTCGAGCAGAATGTCGCCGATGACTGCGCGCAGAGTCGTGGTCGCGATACCTTGCGACGCGCCCGCGAAATTTCCGACCTGCACGACCGACGAGACCGCGTCAAGGACTTTGTAGTAGATCAAAAAGTCCACCGAGATCGTAACGTTATCTTTGGTGATACAAGTCTGATGCGGAATTTCTTGATACTGCTCGCGCAGGTCCACTTTGGTGGGCACGTCGGCGAAGGGAATCAAGAGCACCAGCCCGGGACCGCGCGCGCCGATCGATTTGCCGAGACGAAACACGACGACCCGTTCGAACTCGCGCACGATGCGAATCGCCGAAAGGATCAGGATCAAAAGAATGATCAGCAGAACGATTCCGAAAAACCCGAGTCCCAAAATTGCGCCCATGAATGCCTCCCCTGTGAAACGCGAACTGTTATCAAGATTATAGCACCGTGCCGAACGAAAAACAATTCAGAGGGTGTTTGGAAGGAACGCACAAGCCTCGCAATCGCAGGCGGTTATAATTGTTTGACAGTCAATCGCTCGCGTGCTAGACTTGAAACGCCTTACAAAACGCGGGCGAAATTTGACTAGCTTCCGAATTCAGCACATCGCGCGAAATTTTCGTCAGTGCATTTTAATTTTGTTAGATGCTTCAAATTCCAATGGACGATCTTGAATTCGCCAAAGAAATTTTTCAGAACGAACGCGCAAGTTTCGTCCTCGTCAAAGCAGGACGCGTGCTCGCGACAGGTAACCGCGAGGGCATCGCCGAACTGCTCGACGCGGTGGAAACATTGGGCATCGAAACGCGCGGCGCGAGTCTCGCCGATAAAGTTGTAGGCAAAGCGGTGGCGATGGTCGCGGCGCACGTAGGCATTCGCGCCATCTATTCACCGCTCGCGAGTGAGGCGGGGCAACAAGTGCTGGCGCAAGCGCGCATCGCCCTTCAAGCCGATCACATCGTGCCGCTCATCCTCAATCGCCGCAATGACGGAATATGCCCGCTCGAACGCCTCACACAGCCACTGGATCAGCCACATCAAGCGGTGCTCGCGCTGCGCGAGTTTACTCGCCTGCAGATGCGCACGGCGTAACAATTCCCTACAGCACGTGTTTATTTAGATAGAACGCGACGCGTTCTATCAGCGCCTTCAGGGGGACGCGTGTTCACCGTAATTCTGCAAGCACTGCTCGGTCTCGTCATCGGCTATATCTTTGGTTCCTTCCCCACCGGTTATTTTGCAGGACGAATGTACGGCGTTGACGTGCGCCGTCACGGCAGCGGTCGCACCGGCGGCACCAATGTCCTGCGCAGCGCGGGCTGGATCGCTTTTGTGCTCACTGTGATAGGCGATGTGCTCAAAGGAATGCTGCCGGTGCTCCTGCTCAAGTGGCTGTATCCTTCTTCCGAAATCCCCGCTGCGTTCGCGCTCGTCGGCGCGCTGCTCGGGCACAATTGGTCGGTGTTTATTGCGCTCCTGGCAAAGCGCAGCGCGATTCAGCCCTCGACCGCCTACGGCTATGTCAAAGAATTTTTCTCCAAGGCAAAGGGTGGCGCGGGCGTTGCGACGACGGGGGCTGCCGCGTTGGTACTCTTCTGGCCTGCGGTACTTCCACTCGCCGTCGTCGGTATCGCGCTCGTCCTGATCTTTCATTATTCGTCCGTCTCTTCGATCACGGTCGCCGCGCTCTTTCCATTGGTGATGGCGTTTTTTGTTTTCATCGGCGCGGCGCCGTTGGTCTACCTCATCGTCGGCATCATCGCCTCCGCGATTCTCCTCTATGTGCACATCCCAAATATGAAACGCTTGCGCGCGGGTACCGAGCAAAGGTTTGGACAGCGCCTCGCCTCAAAGCGCACGAGCGAACGCACCCCGCGTTGAATCTCGCGCGATGTCACGCGTAACAGTCATCGGCAGCGGCTCGTGGGGCACCACGCTCGCGGTGCTCGCCGCACAAAATGGGCACGCCGTTCAATTGTGGTCGCGCGACGCGGCGTTTGCCGATGAGCTTGCGCGTTCACGCGAAAATGTTCGCTTTGTCCCAGGATTGCCATTTCCTCCTACACTGAATGTGACCCACGATCTCGCGCGCGCGCTGAAAAATTGCGCGCTCGTGCTGATGGTCGTGCCCGCGCAGACGATGCGCGAAAACATTCGTCGCGCGCGTGGATTCATCCCGCGCGATGCGATCGTTCTCTCTTGCTCTAAAGGTCTGGAGATTGGCTCCGGCGCGCGGATGTCACAGGTGATTGCAGAAGAACTGCCGCGCGAATTTTCGGCGCGCATCGCCGTGCTCTCCGGTCCGAATCTCTTTCGCGAAATCGCGGACGGTCTGCCCGCCGCGAGCGTGATTGCTGGCGCGAATTACGACGCCGCGCTCACGGTACAAGAAATGCTGTACACGCCAACCTTCCGCCTTTACACTAGCGACGATGTGATTGGGGTCGAGCTTGCGGGCGCGCTGAAAAATATTGTCGCGATTGCGGCGGGCGCGGCGGATGGCTTTGGCTTTGGCGAAAACACGCGCGCCACGATTATGACGCGCGGGCTGGCGGAAATCGCGCGGCTCGGCGCGGCGATGGGCGCGCAGCCGCTTACCTTCTCGGGGCTCGCCGGCATCGGCGACATCGTCGCGACCTGCGCCAGCCCGCACAGCCGTAATCATTACGTGGGCGAACAACTCGCGCGCGGCAAAACGCGCGCGGAGATTTTGGCGGGGATGAAAATGATCGCCGAAGGCGTGCCCACCTCTCACGCGGCGGTGCAGCTTGCCGCGCGCGCGAACGTGGAGTTGCCGTTCGCCGAGCAAGTCTACGCGGTGCTGTATGAATATAAAGACCCGCGTCAGGCGATGCTCGACCTGATGGCGCGCGAACCCAAGCGCGAAGCGTCCTGAATACACCTCCGCGCGGCTTTGACAGCCGTGAGTATCTCGGATAAAATCGCCCCATTCACCAAGTGGCAAATTCCTCACCTTTTGACAACCGCATCATCTCCGCGCCTATCCCTCTAGCCCAAGAGCCATCACGCCGCACGCCGCGCGTTTCGATTCGCGTCACGCGCGCCGATGCGCTTTTTGTCTGCGCGTTGTCGTTTTCGCTTTCCGCTGCCGCGCTCCTGGAAATGATCAATCTGCCGCTGGCGCAATCGGGAGGTCCGGACGAGGGCGTATATTTGATGGTGGCGCGGCTGCTCAATCACGGCTATGCCTACTCGTCACTTTTTTTCGATCAACTGCCGCTCTTTCCGCAAATTCTCGGCATCGCGCTGCAAATCGGCGGTGACTCTATTATCACGGGACGGATGACGGTGGTGCTATTTTCGCTGCTCGGACTGGTTGGCGTCGCGTTACTCACGCGCTCGCTGAGTGGAGTGGTCGCCGCGCTGCTCGCCGTACTTTTTACCGTCGCCAATCCTTTTTATCTCGCGCAATCGCGCTATACCATCGCGGTGCTGCCCAGTCTTGCGCTCACGCTCGCCGCGCTCGCCGCGGTCTTGCTCTTTGTGCAGCAATCACGGCGCGTGTGGCTGGTGCTCGGCGCAATCTTTTTTAGCGCGAGCCTGCTGATCCAACCGCTTACGATCGGTTTCGGCGCGACGATTGGAATCTGGCTCGTCGCGCATCGTCTGACCCGAGGCAAAGGTTGGCTGGCGCCGACGGGCAATCTTATTTTGGACCTCCTGATTTTCGGCGCGGTGGGGATCTTGACCGCTCTCCCTTTTGTGAATCTCGCGAACCTTGAGCAAACTTTTCAGAGCACCATCGGCTTTCACGTCGAGGAGACGGTGTACTATTCGCGCGAATTGAATGAACGCTGGAACGGAATGCTGAGCTTTTTGGCGGTGAACCGTCCGTGGTCGGGGCTGGCGCTCTTTGGCGCATTGGTCGCGGCGCGGCGGATGCCGCGGTGGGTGCTGCCGCTGTTGCTGGGCGAAGTCTTGTCCGCCGCGATTCTGCTCCAGCTACCGCCCTTTCTGCACCATTACACCATTCTCGCGCCAGTGGTGGCGATCTGCGCGGCGATTGGGACTGTGGCAGGATTTACTTTTCTGCGCTCGGCGGTTAAAATGATGCCGTTCTTGACGCGGCGCGGCGCTGTGAATTCAAACCGGATGGACTTGATCCGAAAAAGCGCGGCGCCGCTTGCCTCGCTCGCGTTTCTCCTGGCGTTCGCGATCTGGCTGCACGACCTGCCGCAACTGCTGCGCTACGACGACAATATTTTTCTGAGAGACCCGCGCGATCTCGCACCATTGGCGCAGTACGTGCAGCAGCATACGCGCCCGGCGGACTTTATCATCACCGACGACCCGATCATTGTCTTTGCGGCAGGGCGGATGATTCCGCCGTCGGCGATCAATCTGGCGTATCCGTCCACGTTCAAAATTTTTTATCAGAGCGAGGAAAAGTTGAACAAGACGGTGCGCGATTATCCGGTCAGGGCGATCTTGGTCGCGGGACCGTATCGCGGCATTGCGCCGATGATGCAATGGATTGAAACGAACTATCCGCTGGTGCAGAAAATCGCGCCCACGCTGCGCAGTGAC
>JBBSHK010000007.1:0-17358 GCA_038253185.1 Anaerolineae bacterium
CGGCGCAGCGGGCGGCGGTTACGCGCAGGTCGTACCGTTCGAAGATATCAATCTCCATCTCACCGGCGACGGACACGCGGTTTCGATCGCGCACGATCTGCTGTCCGCGTTTGTGGACAATACGCTGTATCACGGCAACCCGCTCGACCTCGATCCATTCTC
The DNA here is from genome assembly GCA_038253185.1 of Anaerolineae bacterium. Taxonomy (GTDB): domain Bacteria; phylum Chloroflexota; class Anaerolineae; order UBA4142; family SHND01; genus JBBSHK01. The sequence goes on from JBBSHK010000007.1 coordinate 163, forward strand.
GATCACCTGGACGCGCGTGGTGGACGTGAACGACCGCGCGCTGCGCAAGATCACCGTTGGACTTGGCGGAAAAGAAAATGGTGTGCCGCGCGAAACGGGTTTTGATATTACCGCGGCGTCGGAAGTGATGGCAATCCTCGCGCTGGTGAATGGCGACGATGAAAGATCCGCGCTGAAAGATTTGCGCGCGAAACTCGGACGGATCGTCGTCGGCACCACGCGTTCGGGCAAACCGGTGACGGCGGACGATCTGAAATGCGCGGGCGCGATGACGGTGTTGATGAAAGACGCGATCAAGCCGAACCTGTTGCAGACGCTGGAGAATACACCCGCGTTCATTCACGCCGGACCGTTCGGCAATATCGCGCACGGCAACAATTCCATCCTTGAGGACAAGGTCGCGCTCAAGCTCAACGATTATGTCATCACCGAAGCGGGCTTTGGCTCCGACCTCGGCATGGAAAAATTTTTTGACATCAAGTGTCGCTACTCGGGTCTCGTGCCGAATGCGGCGGTGATGGTGACGACGATCCGCGCGCTCAAGATGCACGGCGGCGTGGGCAAGATCGTCGCGGGCAAGCCGCTGCCTGATGAGTTGCTGCGCGAGAATTTGCCCGCGCTCGAAAAAGGCGCGGCGAATCTGGTCAAGCATATCGAGAACGCGAAATTGTACGGCGTGCCGGTGGTCGTCGCGGTGAATCATTTCCCCAGCGACACCGATCGCGAAGTCGCGCTGATCGAGCAGATCGCGCGCGATGCCGGAGCGGAGGGCGCGTATCTCTCTGACGTTTTCGCCAAAGGTGGCGCGGGCGCGATCAGTCTGGCGGAAGCGGTGGCGCACGCGTGCAACCAACCGTCCAAGTTTAAATTTTTGTATCAAGATGATTTGCCGATCAAGGAAAAAATCGAGCGCATCGTCAGGCAAATTTACGGCGGCGAGGGCGTGGACTATTTGCCTGCAGCGGAACAAAAGATCAAAGCCTACACCGAACGTGGGTACGACAAGCTGCCGATTTGCATGGCGAAAACACATCTCTCACTTTCGCACGACGAAAAATTGAAAGGACGCCCGCGTGGTTTCCGCGTGCCGATTCGCGACATTCGCGCGTCGGTCGGCGCGGGATTCTTGTATCCGCTGTGCGGCGAGATGCGGACGATGCCAGGTCTCGGCTCTGTGCCCGCAGGCGCCAAGATGGATATTGACAGTGAAGGCAATATTGTCGGATTGTTCTGAATCTGTTGGCAAGTTGGAAAGTTGAAGGTTGAACGTTTGAGATTTGGTTTCCCAAGTTTGGTCTTTACCTTCAACCTTCAACCTTCAACTTTCATATGGTCATCGGTCTGTTAAATTTCGGCGAGGGCTTGCTCGCTCTCAACTATTTGATTTTTTGCACGGTGGCGTCGCTCGGCGTTTTGCAATTCGTCGCGGGGCGAGCGCGTCTCGTTGGACTGATGGTGCTGCCCGCGCAATGGTCGCGCTGGCTTGGTGCGGTGGTGGTCGTCAGCGCGTACGTTTGGTTCTTTAGCGTGCAACCCGATCTTTTTATCCCCGGTCTCGCCGGCGGCGAATTCTTCACGCTGTTCGCGATTGGTTTTTTACTCGCGCTGGCGCTCGCGCTCGCGTTCGGTGTGATTCCGAATCGCGTCTTGCCGCGTCCCGCCTTTCCGCAGCCGTTCAAGCGCGAAGAGACTGTGTTGAACAATGGACTGCGCGCAGAGTTGTGGCTGCCGCGCGGCGCATTGCCTCCCCTCGTTTTTGCGTTCAGAGAAAGCGAAACCGATTCGCTCGATGTGTTGAGCGGTGTGCTGGTCGCGGGCGGCGCGGCGGTGTTGTTGGTTGATGAATCATTGACTGACCAGGCGTTGGAATTCGTAGAAAAGAATGCTGGGCGTTTCCATCCCACGCGTCGTTATGCCATCGGAGTGGGACGCGGCGCGGATCGCGCCTTGCAATTATCCGAGGCGAATGGTGTGCGTGGGGCGCTCGCGCTGGGACCATTGGGACGCGACGAAAACGCGCAGAGGGGACTGCGCTGGCTGCGCGAGACCGATTATCTAACAGCTTGGAGTATGAACGGAAAGAAAAAATCTATTCCGCAATACTTGCCGAGCAAAAACGCGACGATAATTTTCGGTGACGAAGATACGTTGCTCCCGCCCGCGATGGCGCGCGAATTATTTCCCAACGCGCTGATGGTCGCGGGCGCGCGCCATTTCACCCTCGCGGCGATGCCTGCAACCATTCGCCTCGCACTGGATTTATTTGAATTGCGCGCGGCGCCGGTGACGACTAGCGAACGCGTGCTCCCGCGCAAACGGGTGATGCAAGGCGAGATGCCAGATTGAATCCTGACATCGCGCTGTTCCATTTCCTTAATGATTTCGCGGACACCTCGCCGCCGCTCGATTGGCTGGCGCGCGCGTTGGTGAACGATTACGCGGTCTCGACCCTGTTGGCGCTCATAATTGGCGGCTTGTGGTTCTCGGGACAAAATGCCGAAGAGCGTTGGCGCAATCAGCGCGCGGTACTGTTTGTGCTGCTCGGCATCGCGCTAGCGAATGTGGTGATCAAATTATTTCAGATGAATTATTTTCGCCCGCGCCCGTTTGCGACTGAAACGGTCAAACTTTTATTTTATCGTCCCTCGGTGTCGTCGTTTCCGAGTGAGCCGGTCGCGACGATGTTTTGTTTCGTCGCGGGCGTGTGGAGTTTCAATCGTCCGGTTGCGCGTTGGCTGTTATTTTTTTCGACCGCGTTCGCGTTCGCGCGCGTGATCGCAGGCGTGCATTATCCGTCGGACATTGTGGGCGGAGCGATCATTGGGATTGTGACCACCTGGCTGCCGATGCATTGGGCGCGCTATACGGACCGCTTAATCCATCCAATCATTCGTTTTGGACAACGATTGAATCTGGCGTGAGACTCCTCTTACATCAAAACGCAAATGTTGACGCAAGCGATGGAAAAAACGCTGGGACGCTCGCTGGCGCAATTGATCGCCGACCTCGCGAGCTTTGACGCGGTGATGCGGCTGCGCGCGATGGAAGTGTTGGGCACGCGCCGCGATTCGGAAGCGCTCTTTGCGTTGATGGATGCGCTGACCGGCGAGGATGCAATTCAACGCGCGGCGGCGGCAGAAACTCTGGGCAGAATGCGCGACTCACGCGCGCTCGCGCCATTAATGGCTGCGCTCGCCGATAACGAAGTAACGGTGCGCGTGCGTGCGGCTGAATCTTTGGGACTCACGGGCGATGTGCGCGCGCGTTCAACTCTCTTGGAGGCGCTGCAGGATTCGCATCCTGAAGTGCGCGCTGCCGCCACGGAAGCGGTGGGACGAATCGGCGGCGAGGAAGCCGTTGAAGCGTTGATCAAGGCGCTCGACGACGCGGACCCCGATGTGCGCTGGGGCGCGGCGGACGCGCTCACGCGACTTGAGGCGCGCGAAGCGATTCCGCATCTCATTGCCTTGTTGAACGATCGCGAGCCGGGTGTGCAGGCGCGCGTCGCCGACGCGCTCGCGCGCTACAAAGCGCGCGCCGCGCTGCCGCGACTCGTAGAATTGCTTGCCGAAGAAAATTTTCAGGTGCGTTGGCGCGCGGCGGATGCAATGGTCGCAATCGGTGGATTTAGCGCGGCGGTGTGGGCGGTACGCGCGCTGGCGAATCCCGACGCGGGTGTGCGTTGGCGCGCCGCCGATATTCTCGGTCGGCTCGGGCGCAAGTCATGCGCGTTTGCGCTGGTGCCTTTTCTCGATGATCCCGATCCCTTCGTGCGCGCACGCACCGCGCAAGCCTTGGGAAAATTGGGTGAGCCGCGCGTGCTCGACGCGTTGCGCGCCCATCTTCGGGACGAAGCACCGGTGGGATTTCTCGGAACGGTTGGTGAAAACGTGCAAGCGGCGATAGAGCGATTGGAGAGAAGCGGACGGGTGAGTCCCCAACCTGGTTGGGGCGAGAACGGAGAACGGAAGAAAAGCAATGCATAACTTCCGCCGTTCGTCCTCCGTCCTCTGTCCTGAGTAGGAGCTCTTATGAAAAAAAATAACTCATCGAATGGTCGTTTGCGCACGACGGGCGCGCGTATCGTGAACACTCCGCCCGGCCGTAAGGCGCGCGCGATTCTCAAGCGCGATAAAAAAGTAGTGTCGCCGTCGTACCCGCGCGATTATGCTTTTGTGATGGATCAGGGACGCGGCGCGGAAGTGTGGGACGTCGATCGGAATCGCTTCATTGATTTCGCCGCGGGCATCGCGGTGTGCTCGACCGGTCACAGTCATCCCAAAGTGGTCGAAGCGGTTCAGAAACAGGCGGAACGATTTATTCACATCTCGTCGGATTACTATCACGAGACGATGGTCGAACTCGGCGAGCGTCTGAATCAAATCGCGCCGATGAAAGAAAATATTGGCGTGTTCTTTGCAAACTCGGGCACGGAATCAGTCGAAGCGGCAATTAAACTCGCGCGCTATGCGACCGGACGCACGCGCTACATTGGCTTTCTCGGCGCGTTTCACGGTCGCTCGATGGGCAGTCTCTCATTCACTGCGAGCAAGTTCACGCAGCAGGAACGTTTTTTTCCGACGATGCCCGGTGTGATGCACGTCCCTTTTCCGAATCCGTATCGTCCGATCATTATTCCGCAGCGCGCGGGCGATGGCGGTGACGCGGTCGCCGATTACATCGAAGACGTACTGTTTGCGAATGTGCTGCCCGCGGATGAAGTCGCGGCGATTGTGGTCGAGCCGATTCAGGGCGAAGGTGGTTACATTGTGCCGCCGCCGAATTTTTTCCCACGGCTGCGCGCGATTTGTGACAAGCACGGCATTCTCTTGATCGCGGACGAAGTACAATCGGGCGTCGGGCGCACGGGCAAATGGTGGGCGATTGAAAATTGGAATGTCGAACCGGACATCGTGTGTATTGCCAAAGGCATCGCGAGTGGAATGCCACTCGGCGTGATGGCGGCGCGTCAATCCATCATTCGCAAATGGCCCTCCGGCGCGCACGGCAATACCTACGGCGGCAATCCACTCGCCTGCGTCGCCGCGCTCACGACGATTGACTTGATCGAAAGTGAATATATGGAAAACGCGATCGAGCTGGGCGAGTATGTCCTTGACGCGTTCGCGGAGATGCAGGTGCGTCATCCTTCAATTGGCGATGTGCGCGGGCGCGGGCTGATGATCGGCGTGGAATTTGTCAAAGACAAACGCACCAAAGAACCCGCGCCGAGTTTGCGCGATGAAGTGGTGCACAACGCGTGGCAGCACGGTCTGCTGACGCTCGGCTGTGGGCGCAGTACTCTCCGCATCGCGCCGCCGCTGATGATTCAACAAGATTTGGTGGACGAAGGACTGGAAATTTTGGAAAGCGCGCTGACTGATGCGGAGCGCAAGCATAAGATGCTGTGAGGGCAGAGGCGCAGAGCGCGGAAGACTGCTGACTGCCGACGAAGGACGGACGACGGACGACGACTTTCATTCGTCTCTCGTCCTTCGTCTGTTTTACCAATGAACTCTGTCCGAATACTCGGCGTGCGCGTGGACGATCTGACGATGGATGAGGCACTCGCCCAAGCCACGCAATTTATAGACGAGCCGCGATTACATCAAATCGCCACCGTCAATCCCGAATTCATCCTCGCGGCGCGTTACCAACCCGACTTTGCGCGCGTGTTGGCGCAAACGGATTTAAATTTGCCGGACGGCGCGAATTTAGTCAGGGCAGCGCGCGGGCTCAGTCGTCCATTGCGCGAACGCGTCGCGGGAATTGATTTCGTGTGGCAGATTGTTGGGCGCGCGGCAGAACGCGATTGGAAAATTTTTCTGCTCGGCGCGCGCGAAGGGGTTGCAGTAGAGGCGGCAGCCAAATTGCGCGAGCGTTACACAAGATTGAAAATCGTGGGCACGTGGGCGGGATCACCTGACCCGCGCGAAGAGGCTGAACTCGTGAGGCGGGTGAATGCGAGCGCCGCGCAGATTTTATTTGTGGCGTACGGCGCGCCCGCGCAGGACTTGTGGATTGCAAGGAATCGCGGGCAGCTCGCTCCGAACGTGCGCGTGGCGATGGGTGTGGGTGGCGCGTTCGATTTCATCGCGGGGCGGGTTCCGCGCGCGCCCGTGTGGATGCAGCGCGTGGGGCTAGAGTGGTTGTTCCGCTTGGCGCGGCAGCCGTGGCGTATCCGACGCCAGTTAAGGTTGATCGAGTTCGCGTGGCTGGTTGCGCGCGAGCGATTGGAGTGAATGGGTAGGGGCGACCAACTGGTCGCCCCTGCTGTTTGGAATATTTATAAAGAAAAAAGTCTGTGGCTAGAATTTATTTTTCTTTGGCTTCAAGCTTGTAACCCTGCCCGCGCATCGTGATGAGGGTCTTGGGTTCACTCGCGTCGTCTTCGATTTTTTCGCGCAGCCAGCGCATGTGCACATCGAGCGTACGCGTATCGCCGAGATAATCGGTATCCCAAATCTCTTTCATCAACATCTTGCGCGAAATCGTCTGCCCCGGGCGTTCCATAAAAAGTTTCAGCAGCTCGAATTCTTTGGGGGTGAGCCGCTGCGATTTGTTGGCGCGGGTGACGCGGCGGCGCTCGACATCCAGTACCAGATTACCAAGGCGAATCTCGCGCGGCGGACGGTTGTCGAGCGCGGCGCGCACGCGTTGCGTCAGCTTTTTGGGAGTTGTCGTTTTCGGCAAGACAAGGTTTACGCCATTCATCTGCTCGGCTTTGCTCACGTTCGAAGCGAGCAGGATGATCAGCGCGTATGTTTCCGCGCGCAGTGCGCGGCACAGCCGCTTGGTATTCAGACGCGGCGAGGTGGAATCGACGACGACCGCGTCGGGCAGACGCGTCTTGGCTTGCACGAGCGCCTGGCGTCCACTGTTCGCGGTGACGATGGCAAATTCTTTTTTGTTGAATGAGCCAGAAAGGCTAGCGGTAGTGGCTTTATCATTCGCGACGATGAGGACGGTCGCCGCCATAAGCGCTCCTTAAAGCTCCTAACAAAATGAAGAACCCGTTACGAAATTTTCGCCCCTTGTGCTTAGTCTCGCACAGTTGATTTATTCGGCACACGTTTTGTTAGGAGCTTTTAGAACCCCTAACAAAACGCGGGCGGATTTCAGGTTGCTCTTGGTTTTCAGCACGTTGGGCGAGAAAACCGTTTCAGCGGGTTCATCTTGTCAGGTATTCTTAAAAAATCTTCACAGCGCTGTGAGTGCGGGCATTATATTCAAACCTTAAGAAAATGGCAAATTGCGAACAGAGACGAGACCGCAGAAAGATTTTCGCCGAGCGAGTAATTTCACCAGAATCGTCACGCGCAGCCGGTCGAGCGAATTTCGCCGCGGCGAAATTTTTCGAATTTTGCAAATTGTTGTGCCGAGTGGGACAACGGTATAGAACGAGTTGAATGCAGAACGTTCCTTATGAGGCGGTTATTCTGCGTTCGTGCTCGAGTGTAGTATAATCGCCCGATGAAAACGGTTGTGATCGTACCTACTTATAATGAAGCCGCCAATATTCAGCCCTTCGTGGAGGCGTTGTTGCATTTGCGGGTTGACGATCTCAAGGTTTTGATCGTTGACGATGATTCGCCCGATGGCACGGGCGAAGTGGCGGACGAGCTTCACGCGCAATTCCCGGAGCGCGTGGAGGTGATCCACCGTCGCGAAAAAGCAGGACTCGGTACCGCTTACCTCGAGGGCTTTACGCGAGCGCTGCGCGACGGCGCGGATTACATCGCGCAAATGGACGCGGATTTTTCACACTCGCCGCGTTACATTCCAAAATTCTTGAAAAAAATGCCGGAGTATGATGTGATTATTGGCTCGCGCTATGCGCCCGGTGGTCGGCTCGACGAGCGCTGGAGTTTCGGACGTTATCTTTTGAGTTGGTGGGCGAACAGCGTCTACGTTCGATTTCTTCTGGGCTTGCGCGTGCGCGATGCTACGGCAGGATTCAAACTGTTTCGCCGCGAGGCGCTGGAACGACTTGATCTCGCGCGCGTGCGTTCGAACGGCTATATTTTTCAGGTCGAGATTGCGTACTTGTGTGAAGAGCTTGGTTTCAGAATTTTGGAATGGCCCATTTATTTCGAAGACCGCCGCATCGGTCAATCCAAGATGACGATGCGCGTCAAATTGGAAGCCGCGTGGCGGGTGTGGGAAATCCGTTCGCGCTTTGGCTCTATTAAGAAGAACCTGGCTCATGTCGAGTGGCAGCGTGAAGCGGTCTGACGCCGCCGCTCTCCTCTTTTTCCTCCTCCTCGTTTCGACTTTCTTCGCTCCGGTCCTCTTTGGCGGCGCGACGCTGTTGCCATTTGATAATCTGTACCGCTTTCCGCCGTGGGAGCCCTTCGCCGCGCAGTTGGGTGTCGCCCAGCCGCACAATGAATTGTTGAGCGATCTCGTCCTCGAAAATTACCCCTGGAAAAAATTCATCGCGGACTCGCTGCGACAGGGCGAACTGCCGCTGTGGAACCCGTACATTCTCGCGGGGCAACCGTTCCTCGCGGCGGGGCAAAATGCGACCCTCTATCCACTGGGTCTAATTTTTTATCTCCTCCCACTCACGCGCGCGTACGGCATTTTTATCGCGCTGCACTTTTGGATTGCCGCCGCGTCAATGTACCTGCTCGGGCGTGTGCTGCGTATTTCACCTTTTGCCGCGACGATCAGCGGAGTCGTGTACGCATTCAGCGGCTTTATGGTCGTGAGTGTGGTCTTTCCGATGATCGTGAGCGCGGCGGCGTGGCTGCCCGCGATTCTGGCGATGGTGGAATTGGCGCTGCGCGAGGAAGAAAAACGACGTGCCGACCCCACGCGTCAATTGTTTTTCGCCGCCCTCGCCGCGATTCTCCTCGGTTTGCAATTTCTCGCGGGTCATGTCGAGGTGTCGTACTATGTGCTGATGGTGCTCGCCTTCTACAGCGCGTGGCGAGTGCTCGGACTGGTTACCTCCACGCCTCCCTCCTTTGAAAGGAGGGGCAGGGGGAGATTACGTCTACTCGCGCGCGTCAGCTTGATCCTCGGCGCGACGGTCGCGCTCGGACTCGCGCTTGCCGCGATTCAACTCATTCCGCTGTACGAATTGGTGCAGCGCAATTTCCGCGCGGGCTTGGTCTCGTACGATCAGGTCGCCGGGTGGGCGCTGCCCGCGCGACAAATCATCACATTCATCATTCCCGATTTTTTTGGTAATCCCGCGCATCATTCTTACTTTGACATTTTCGATCGGACTATTCACGTCGCGCCCACAGGTACGATCTTTTGGGGAATAAAAAATTATGTCGAAGCGGGATCGTATATCAGCGTGCTCGCGCTCGTGCTTGCGCTCATCGCCCTCGCCTCCACTGTTCGGTTTTACGTTTCACGTTTTACTCTCCCAAGCAACTCATCACCCGCTCACCGACACTCTCAAGCTCCCACGCGCTCTTCCATCGTCCTTTTCGGCACGCTCGCGCTGCTTTCGCTGCTCTTTGCCTTCGGTACGCCCCTTTACGCGCTGCTCTTTTATGGACTGCCCGGGTACAACCAACTGCACACGGCGTTTCGCTGGATTTTTCCATTCACGCTCAGTCTCGCATTTCTCGCCGGTGCGGGCGCGCACCAGCTCTCCTCCACCGAGCCCCGCGGAAAGGGCAGGGCTTGGGGCTGGCTGCTGATCGCCCTCGGAGGAATTATTCTCGCCGTGCTCGCCCTCTCGCTCGTGTGGCGCGAACCGTTTTTGCGAATCGCGGAGGCGTTCGTCGCGCGTTCCGATTTGGCGCGACCGGTGTTCGAAACGGGTCAGGCGTTCTGGTCGTACCAGTTCCGCAACTTTTTCCTCTTGGCGATTTTTCTCATGGGCGCGGGCGCGGTGCTGAGAATTTCGCGCTGCGCGATTTTTTTGCCGGCGCGACTCGGTGGACATGCGGTCTGGAAACCGTTCGCGCTATTGCTGGTAGTCCTGGATCTGTTTGTGTTTGGTATGGATTTCAATCCGGCATCGGACGCGCGGCTCGCGGAATTCACTCCGCCCGCGATCCAGTTTTTGCAAAATGATCATTCCCTCTTTCGCATCACCTCGTACGATTTGCCCGGTCAAAAAGTTTTCAATCCGAATGTTGGGATGTATTACGGCATTCAGGATATTCGCGGCTACGATTCGATCATTCCCAAGCAGTACGCCGACTATATGAGCGCGCTCGCGCCGCAAGACGAATTGCTTTACAACCGCATCGCGCCGTTCTACGCGTATCAGTCGCTCAGTTCACAACTGTTGAATTTGCTGAACGTCAAGTATGTGCTCACGACGCGCGCCATTCCCAACCCCGGTTACAAATTGGTGTATGACAATGAAATACAGATTTATGAAAATCTGAATGTGATGCCGCGCGCGTTTATGGTAAAACAAGCGACCGTGATCGCCGATCGCGCGGAATTATTGAGAACGCTCGGGACGAATGATCGCGCTCAGGAAGTTTTGCTGGAAGAACAGTTATCATTCGCGAATGGCACAACTGTATCATTTGAAAATCCTGGTGGTGTGCCTTTGAGCTTGCCCGTGATTGATAAATACAGCGGCAGCGAAATCATCATTAAGACAGATACGCCACAGCCCGCGTTCTTGGTACTGACCGATTCTTATTTCCCCGGTTGGATCGCGCAGATCGACGGCGAGGACACGAAAATTTATCGCGCCGATTACAATTTCCGCGCGGTGCTTGTGTCGCCCGGCGCACACGTGGTCCGTTTCAAGTACAGTCCACTCTCGTTCAAAGTCGGCGCGGTGACGTCATTGGTCGCGTTTTTGATTGTGCTGCTCGGGCTGGTCGCGCTGGCGTGGCGGCGTTTCGCTTTCGCGACGCGTAACGAGGGCGCATCGAATGTGCGCGTGGTCGCGAAAAATTCACTCGTGCCAATGGCGGCGTCATTCCTCAATCAGGGTTTGAGTTTCGCGTTCGCGCTGGTAATGCTGCGCGTGCTTGGTCCGACGAACGCGGGACGTTACGCCTTTGCGACGACGGTGTGGTTTTTTCTCAATTCAGTGACGGACTTTGGATTGGGGATATTGATGACGCGCGAGGTGTCGCGTGAGCGCGCGTTGGCGAATCGCTATCTGACCAATACGGCAGTGCTGCGGATTCTGCTGACGTTTGTCTCGGTCGTGCCGCTTGCGCTGTTGCTGTTGCTCTACACCAAGTTTTCGGGACTGACGAGCGACACCGTTTTCGCGATCCTGCTCTTGTGGGCGAGTCTCTTCCCGGCGAATCTCGCGGCATCGCTCTCGTACTTGTTCAATGCGTACGAACGCTTCGAGTATCCGACCGCGGTGGGAATTGCGACCGCGCTGTTGAGCGTGTCGCTGCAAGTCGTCGCGCTGCTGAGTGGATTCGGCATCGTCGGACTCGCGGCGGTGTCCATCATCAGCAATGTGTTCACGCTGGCGGTTATGTATTGGCTCGTGCGTGGAACGCTCTTCAAGCCGCGCTGGGAGTTTGACGCCAAGCTGACACGCTGGATGTTTTTTGAATCGTACCCGTTGATGCTGAACAACTTACTCGCGAGTTTATTTTTCCGCATCGACGTTTTCCTTTTGCAGCCGCTCAAGGGCGATCTGGTGCTCGGCTATTACAGCACCGCGTATAAATTTATCAACGCGCTTAATTTTATTCCGTCGAATTTTACGCTGGCGATTTTTCCGCTGCTCTCGCGCTATGCTACCTCCGCCAAAGACGCGACGCGCCGCGCGCTCATTGTCGCCGTCAAATTGCTGCTGTGGATTTCGCTGCCGATCACGATCGTGAGTGTATTCATCGCGCGCGAACTCATTTTGTTTTTCGGCGGCGCGGCGTACCTGCCCGATTCGCCGATCGCGCTGCAGTGGCTGATCTGGTTCTTGCCGTTCAGCTTTGTGAATAGCGTGGTGCACTATGTATTGATCGCACTGAACCAGCAGCGCTTTTTGACCAAAGCGTTTTTGATCGGGCTGGGCTTTAATCTTATCGCCAACCTGATCGCGATTCCAGCGTTGTCGTATCGCGGCGCGGCGCTGGTGACGGTGCTGTCGGAGATGGCGCTGCTGATTCCGTTCTACTACAGCTTGCGTCAACATCTCGGTACATTGCCGATACTCGATCTGCTGTGGCGTCCGATTGTCGCGGCGGTGGCGATGGGCGGCGCGTTGTATTTCCTCTTGCCGCGCGTGAATCTGTTGATCGCGCTCGCGCTCGCGTCGATTGTGTACGTGGTCGCGCTGCTCGCGCTCGGCGCGTTGGGCGAGGATGAACGGCTATTGTTGCGACGATTGGTTCCACAACGGTTCGAGCGCGCGCTGGCGTTTGTGCTCGGCGTACTGCCGCAATGAAAAGGGCGGACACACAGGTCCGCCCCTATTCCTCATTTGATTTCCGCACAGCGTCGGCGGAATTTTTCAACTTCCTCTTCGATGCGAATGCGCGGGCGGTGCACGCGCGGGCTGGGCGCTTTCAAATTGTAGACGTCGATAGTGCGATTCAGCTCGGCTGCCGCCTTACGAAATTCCGCGATCAATCGGTCTTCGTACGGCGCGCGGTCGCCGCGAAAATTCGCGCCGCGTTCGAGATAACGCCGCAGCGGTTTGAATAAATTTTCCAGCGCGGCGCGAAGGTCCTTGTCCTGCTCGACCCAATCGGGGGCATAGCCTGCGTCTTTCAAAACTTTGAACGCGAGCTGCCAGTCCTCAGGCACGTTCGGGTCAACGCTTAGGTCGAGTGGTTTGCCGCGACCGCGCAGATTTTCAAAATCGCCGCGCTCCATCGCCTCGCGGATTTGTTGGTCCACGACCGTTTCCCACTCGCGGCGCGTTAACTTTTTGTGATCTCGTGAAGATTTATCTTGGTTTTCTTGCTCGTCATTCATACCACCCAGTTCCAGAAAAACGAGAGACGCCGCGTTCGCTTGGTGCACGTGCGGCGTCTCTGGTGTCAATCAATCTGGGTTTGTTTATTCGGCAATCTTTGTGGTAACGAATGGTGCTGGTCGTTGTTTTGAGCTTTATCGTTGCTATGAGCGTACGATCTCGTCCTGTCATTCGCGAGCGCCCACGCGTGGACTAGCCCCATTTGTTAATAGCGACTACTGCCACCACCGCGCCCGCCGCGACTGCCGCTGCGACCGCCCGGTCCACCGCGCCCGCCGCCGCGATCGCCATAGCTGCCGCCGCCACCACCGCCCGGCCCGCGATCTTCACGCGGGCGCGCGAGGTCAACCTTGAGCGTGCGGTCCTGCAGCGTCTGCCCGTTGAACATCTGCTGCGCCTTGGTCGCCTCTTCCTCGTTCGACATTTCGACAAAGGCAAAGCCCTTGGAGCGTCCGGTCTCGCGGTCATTGACGATGGCTGCGGAAACGACTTCACCGGCTCCGCCAAACAATTGTCGCAAATCGTCTTCAGTGGTCTGATACGACAAATTGCCGACGTATAACTTGGTCCCCATCCTTGTGATCTCCTATAAATCGAAACAAAAGGTGAATAGGCACGTGCGCGCGTGCATTGACGCGCTCCTGAACAATTCTGAATCGCTCCTTTCTCCCCTCGCTCGGGAACCAACGCGTGGACAAACAGCCAGCACCGAAAAAAACTTTCGCAATGTGCGCCAAGCACATTGGATTACAAAAATGATACCACGACGCGTTGTCGCTGTCAACGGCTTTTGCGGAATTCTTCCAAAAATCCTGTCGAATACTCTAGTCGCACTTGAATTCTCAAAATGCTTTGGCTCAATGCGCGCTGATGACAATGGCGCCGGTGTTGTATTCCGCGCCGGTCTTGCCATCGGGGCTGATGAACGAGGTCGGCGTTCCTCTCGGATCAATCAACTGAATGACGAGGTGATATTCACCCGAACTGGCATCGTGCGGCACGGGAAGCGTGTAATCGAGCGCGACCAGTTCATTATTCTGCCACGTCAAAGTAGGATACGTATAGAGCAGCAATGGATGTTCTGTCACCTGCGTCAACACGCGCCCACTCTGATCGACCAACGCGAGTCGGACCTCGTAATTCCGGTCGATCTCCATTGTCTTGCGCCAGAAAAATGTCGCGAGTAATTGATCGCCTGCGACGATGCGCGGGTTTGGAATTTTTACAGAGATGAGTTCCAGCGGCGCGGTTGCAAGCAGCTGCCTTTCGACGCGCACCTGCGCCTTCTGATTAATCGGCTCAAGCTGTACAGCGTCTAACCGCAATTCGAGTTGGTACGAACCCTGCTCGTCGGGCGCGCGTAGAGTTAAAGGGATTCCTTCCGCGCGGTCGCGCAAGACGCGCGGCAATTTGATTTGAAATTGCTGCCGCGCGATTTCCACCGTTCCATTGCGCCAGATCGCGGACACGTTGTGAGGTCGAAGGTCATCGTTCACGATGGGATAATGACGCGGTTGCTGCACGACGACGAAGGGCTGGTACACGCCGCCACTCGGTGCAGTGCTCGGCGCCAAAAAAGCCAAGCTCAATGGGTGCGGCGGCGCGTTGCCCTGCAAAGTGTAAACACGGTCAATGTCGTCGTCATACGCAAGGTGAAAAGCAGAGTCCTGACGCAAGTTGGATTCGATGTCCGCCAACTGTTCTGGAGCAATCGGGCGGCGGTGGAGGAGTAAATAGACGATGCGAAATTCGCGGAGCAGATTGACGAGTCGCGCGTTGGCTGAATCCGAGTCGTTGTCAAGCGCGTTCACCAAGTCGAGCATGGTCTGCGGCACAAAGCTCGCATAGCCGAGGGGCGTCTTGTGCCAGTGATAGGTACTATAGTACATCGGGCGCGTGAATGCCACGACGCCGCCGCGCTCCAAAGGAAACTCGATAAAGTTACCCGAAGGTTGCTGCGCCAGCCAAGCATATACGCGCGGCACCTGCGCGCCGGTGGCGACAGTCGTTGACTTGATCGGCAGCCCATTGTATTCGAACGCCAGTACAAGCAGTGCTGCTGCGCCGATAAGATTCGACTTGGTGGCGCGCTTTTCGCCGAGGCGCGCGACACCTGCCGCCGCCACTATCGTGAGTCCTAACATTCCTACTGCGAAAAAGCGCGCGGGCGCGCGGGTTCCTTTCACGCCGGGGAAATAATCGTACAGCACGCGGTAGGGCAGCGGGAGCGGCGGCTGGTCGGGCGCGTAGCGCAAGCTCGGACCCAGGGCGAGAATCGCGAACGCGAAAATGAGCAACAACCAAAATCTGCCGTCGCGAATTTTCAATGACGGGAGTGCGCCTACCACCGCGAGTCCAAGCACGAGCGCGCCGGGGAACAAGGGTTCAGCCGTGTCGTGAGGCAAAATGTTCTGATAGAAATTGTTGTTGTGAGCGACTGAAATGAAATTCAGGGGCGTTGCCGAAAACATTTCCGTGTCGCGCGGCGACCGCGCCAAATTCAATTCGCCACTGAGCTGAAAATAAGGAATCGCAATCGTAATGACGACGGCGAGAGAAACCGCCGCGGCGAGTGCGAGGCGCGCGACCCGCACGCGGTCCGGGCGGCGATGAGCGGTGAAAAAATACAACGCATACAAGCCGACTCCGAAACTCGTCATCAGCGCAGCGTACCACGACGAGAGCGCCTGCAAGGTAAAGGTGAGCGCAAACAGAATGGGCATCGCGCCGCGCGGGGAAACGAGCGCGCCACGAAAGCTAAGCAAGACCAACGGCAGCCACTGGAGCGTGACCAGATTGATATGACTCAGGTGCTCCATGCGGTAGGGCCAAAAGGCAAAGGCGAATCCCGCCAGCAGTGCGCCCCAATGATTGCGTGTGACATCGTAGGCGAGGAGAAAAGTATTAAAGCCGCACAGCACGAACGACAGCAGGTATACGAAATTGTACGCCAGAATCGGGTTATTGCTCAGCAAATAAATCGGCATGCCCGCGACCGCGCTCGCGAGCTGGCTTTCCGAAAATGCGAGTGAGTTAGCGTAGGGGTAAAAAATATTGGCGTCATACAGCGCGAGGGGATCATTCAACAGCTGGTGAGCATCCCATGCTAGCACCCACGCGTTTTCCAATGGGTCCTCCAGGTCGGGCACGTGATCGACCGACTGTGCGGAGAGCGGAAAGAGCATCACCAAGGTGGCAGCGATAAAGAAAAGCAGCGCGGCGACTTTCAGCGCGTCACGTTCAATCACGTCGCCAAGGGAGTGGAATTTCATCGCGCCGCGATTATAAAACATCCGAGACGCAGAACCAAGTAGCGCTAAAAAACAAGAGCCTGAACGCGCGGTCAGGCTCTTGTTCGCCATCCAAAGCTTTCAGTTAGATAAACAATGGCGCGAGCACCAGCGTGATCGTCGCCAGTAGTTTGATCAAAACGTGGAGCGAGGGTCCCGCGGTGTCTTTGAACGGATCGCCCACCGTATCGCCGACGACCGATGCCTTGTGCGCCTCGCTACCTTTGCCTTCGAGATTGCCGCGGTCGTCGCGCACTCCCGTTGCTTCAATAAACTTTTTCGCATTGTCCCACGCGCCGCCGCCGTTATTCATCACAGTCGCGAGAATCACGCCCGCAATCGTGCCGACCATCAAGAACGCGGCTTCCGCTTCCGCGCGCAAGAGCACGCCGACCACGATCGGCGCGCCAATGGCGAGGATGCCGGGCGCAATCATTGCGCGCAGCGCGCCCTGCGCGGTAATGTCCACCGCGCGCGCATAGTCCGGTCTGCCCACGGCGGAAGTGGAATGCGGGTCGTACTGCATAATGCCCGGAATTTCGCGGAACTGGCGTCGCACTTCTTCGATAATCTTTTCCGCTGTCTTGCTCACTGCGCGAATCGCCAGCGAACTGAAAAGGAAAATGAGCATCGCGCCGAGCAGCGCGCCAACGAATACTTCGACCTTGCCGAGATCGACCGTGTGCGACGCCGCAATCTCCGCCGCCGAACGTCCGAGCGCGGTTCGCACCGCCGCCACTTTGTCGAGATACGCGCTGAACAAAAGAAACGCGGCGAGCGCGGCGGAACCAATCGCGTATCCTTTCGTCAGCGCTTTGGTTGTATTGCCCGCCGAGTCGAGCGCGTCGGTGCCGCGCCGAATTTCCTCCGGCGCTCCGGACATTTCCACGATGCCGCCGGCGTTATCGACAATCGGACCGAAAGTGTCCATCGCGAGAATGAACGCGGCGGTCATTAACATGCCCATCGTCGCGACGGCGGTGCCGTACACGCCCGCTTGATAATTGGACACACCCAGCGCGCCCG
>JBBSHK010000008.1:0-17211 GCA_038253185.1 Anaerolineae bacterium
CTCCGCGTTTTGCCAAACCCGCGCTGGTCGTAACGGACGACGCGATACTCACGCGCGAACACGTTGAACTGCTCATCCCACATTCGGTTGTCCGCCACGCCCGCGTGAATCAATACGAGCGCATCACCTTCTCCCGCTGTTTCAAAATAAATCTGCGCGCCGTTGATCGGAGCAAAACCGGATTGCGTCATATTTCCTCCAAGTAAGAGTAGGGGCGTTCAACTGAACGCCCCTACGAATTTTATCTCCACGAAATTTTTTGTTCGTACCACACTTGCCCAGGCTGAGCGGACGTGCTGCCCGGCACCGTTCCTGCAGGCGCGCCGCCGAGGTCAAACAGCTTGCGTTGATTCGAGCCGTCGATGCCCATCACCCAGATCGCCCATATGCCGCCGCGATGCGACAGGAACGCGATCTGTTTTCCGTCGGGCGAAAAAGTCGGCAAGCCATCTTCCGCCGCGTCGGTCGTCAAACGCGAGGGGGAGCCGCCGCTCGCGTTGATGATGTAAATATCCCAGTTGCCGCCGTAATCGCTGGTGAACGCGACCCGGCTCGCGTCGGGTGACCACGCGGGGGCCGTGGAATTAATATTCGTCACCTCGGTCTTGCCCGAACCGTCCGAGTTTACGACCGAGAGCCCACAGGTGTCTGTCGGAAAGCCACAATCGCGAAAAACTATTTTGTCGTTCGAGCCCCAGTTGGGATACTGCGCGCGTTCCACAAAAGGCGGCGGGTCTTGCGTCGCCTTGGAGCTCGCGTCGGCGACGCGAATGCTGTACGCGCGTTTGGTAATATCACTGCCCAAGCCCGCGCGCGTCGCGTAGACGTAACGCGACCCGTCCGGCGACCACGAGGGCAGCACGTCCTCATTCCGCTGCGAGACCTGCGAGTCTGACGAGCCATTCGCCGCGATGCGATGAATCCCGCGCGCGTCATTCGTCCACGAACTGTAGAGCAACTGTGAACCATCCGCGCTGAATTCGGGGTCCATTCCGAGATCGGCGACCAACTTGCGATTGCTGCCGTCGGCATTCGCGATATACAAATGGTACTGTCCATCGAAAACCGAAAACGCGAGTCGACCCGATGCCGCGACCAACGGTGGTGTACCTTTCGCCGTTCCGGTCAGAGTTGTCTTTGAGGTGGGAGCGCCCGGTTTAATGGGCGACGGGCTTGAGGCGGCGAGCGGCACGACGGTCGATTGCGCGATTGCGGTCGGCACGGCAATCAAGCCCGGAGTGGGCGCGAGCAGCGCGGGCGGGGTCGGTTGGTCTTTGGCGAGCGCGCCGCAATCCGCCAGCCCACGCGCCGCTTCGTTCAAGCCGCCGCTCAGCGCGATGGCTTTTTGCAAATAGGGAATCGCTTGCGAGCAGCGATCGCTTTTCTGGAAAGCAAGCCCCAGTCCAGTATACGCCTCGCTCGAATTCGGATCAAAGGTCACCGCCTTTTGAAATTGCAAAATGGCGGGCGCGGGCTGGTTTTGCGAAAGGTACGAGCGCCCGAGCGCGAGATAGGACGGCACATACGACGGATACAAATCGATTGCCTTTTGATATTCCGTCGTCGCATTCGCGGGGTCGTTCAAATAAGCGCCATAGACCTGTCCGAATTCAAAATGGTAAAAGAAAATTTCCGGCGCCAACGTCACCACCCGCTGCCATTCTCCTATCGCTTCCTCCTTGCGTCCACCCACCACCGCGAGCCAGCCCGCCGCGCGATGGGCGTCCACATTGCTGTCGTCGAGACCGAGCGCTGCATCCGATTCTTTCGAGGCATCGTCCTGTCGCCCTGCGCGCAAGTACGCTTCAGCAAGAAACGCGTGTGCGGTCGGACTCTTGGGATCGAGCGCAATCGCTTTTTCACCTGCCGTGATCGCCGCGGGTGCTTGCCCGCTCCACGCCTGCGCGCGCGTCAATTCGGCAAAGGCATTCGCGGAATTCGCGTCAAGGTGCGTGGCGCGCTGCGCCGTATTCACCGCTTCCTGAATTCGTCCGGTCAACGCCAGCGCCCGCGCCCAGTGCGCGTAAACATTCGCCTCGCTCGGCGCGACTTTGGACGCGGTCTGATATTGCGCGATGCCCGGCTCGAACTGGCTCTTGGAAACTAGCTCATCGCCCACGCGCAATAAATTCGCCAGATTGTTCGCGCCCGCGGGCAAGGCGGTCGGACGCGCCGCGGGTGAGGTCACCGCGCTCGCGCCGCCAAACGTTTTTGCGAGGAACGAACTGATGGGTTTGCCGGGGACGACATTATCGACGGCAAGCCACATCACCGCGACCAGGACCAGTCCGATGAGCACTGCCCCGATCAAAATCGCGTTCGGCGGGTAACGCCGGATCGGCGCGGGCGTATGTGGCAGCTGCAGCGGCGGTACGTGAACGGCAGGCAGATGCACGTGCGTCAAGTCTTCGCGTACGCGCTCGGCAAGCGTCGGGTTGTGAATAGCGCTGTGTGCCGCTTGGTTGACAACCTGCGGCGGAGTCACAGGACTGCTGGCAGGGGTTACGTCGGGGCTAGAATCGTGACGCGCGGGACCATAAAACGGAACGTTCAAGCCGGAAGTTACTGCGGTTGAGGGCAACTGATTTTGCAAAGTGGTCAGCGGGGCGGCGGACGGACGCTCTTCAGGCAGAGACACCGGTGTAGTCGGAACGGGTGCCGATGGCTCGGCAGGTTGCCCGAGCTGCCAGCGGGCGCCGTCGTAAAAGTACCAGCGACCACTCTGCGCGCCCAGCATCCACCAACGTCCCTGTGGGTCCTGAAAGCGCAGCTTTTCCATCTCGCGCTTGAAATCATCGTCGGCGATTTGCCCGACCGTCAGCTTGCCCTTTAATTCAAAAAAGCGCGATTCCATCTGCGCGAGCGTCATTGGAAAGCACCTCCAAGCATAACAGAACGATTATACTACCAATGTGACTCAAGCCAAACCAAACGACGCCTTCGCCAGTCAACCGCGCAAACTGAAAAAGCGGTATAATTTGTAGAGTTTTGGAATTTGAAATGAACCACAGATCCTAGCATTTGGGCTTGCCTACTGCACAGCACGTACATTACCGCTAAGGCAAGTGTGATCCACAGATGAACGCAGATGAAATCGCCAATCTTTCGCAGGGTGGTGGATCCCGAGTTATGAATATCTGGCATTAACCACCGGGGCACAAGTCGCAGGGATTTTTTTCTTCGTGTCTTGGTGTCTTGGTGGTAAATTCTATTTGTAAAAGGAGAGCGCAAATGTCCAGCGTACGTACTTTTGATTTCCCAATTCATGCCAGTGAGCAATCGTTCGCGCGCGTGCTCGCCGCGAGCTTGCCGGTCGCCGCGATTTTTTGGAGCAACCGATTGAATCCGGACATCGACGGTGAATTAAAGTCGCAAGCGCGCGCCCTCGCGGGCAAACTGCTCATCGCGAAAATTAACGCCGCGGAAAATCCCGAGCTCGTCCACCGCTTCTCCATCGCGACCACGCCGACGCTCATTACTTTTCGCGAAGGGCGCGAACTCGCGCGCGCGGAAAATATTTCTGCGACGAGCGTACGCGAACAGCTTGACTATGTTCTGGGCGTAGATCGACAGCCGCGCGCCGCCGCGAAAGAAAAGCCCGCGCCCTCTGCCCGGGCGGATGGGGGCGCCAAGCCGCTGACCGTGACTGATCAAACCTTTGCGCGTGAAGTGATGCAATCGCCACTGCCGGTCGTGGTCGATTTCTGGGCGGCGTGGTGCGGACCCTGCCGCATGATCGCGCCCTCGCTGGAAAAAATCGCGGCAGACTATGCCGGGCGCGTGCGCGTCGCCAAATTGAACGTCGATGAAAATCCGCGGAGCGCGGCGCAGTACGAAGCGCGCGCAATTCCCATGCTGCTGCTGGTAAAGAACGGGCGTATTGTCGATCGGCTCGTCGGCGCGCTGCCCGAGCCGCAACTCCGCGCGCACGTTGAGCGATTGCTCCGCGCCGCGTGAATACGGATAGCTACCAGGAGGCACCACAACGCCACAACGCCACGAAGCGACCTATTTTTATCCTCGTGCGGCGTTGCACTGCAACGCATGTGACTTGGTGCTGAATTCTAACTGAGCTAAATGAGCGCGCAACCACAACCGGCGCGACCCATTCGCGCGGCAGTCATCGGCGCGGGGCTAATGGGCAATTGGCACGCGCATGCGCTCACCCGCGCCGGCGGACAATTGCTCGCGGTCGTCGATATTGACGTCAACGCAGCGCAGCAGCTCGCGCAGAAATACCACGCAAAAAGTTTTGCCACGCTTCAAGAATTATTTTCCCACACACCCATCGACGCGCTGCATATCTGTACGCCGCTCACGACACATTTCGAGCTCGCGCAACACGCGCTCGACGCGGGCGCACACGTGCTCGTCGAAAAACCATTCACGCCTGATGCGGAAAGCACCACCCAGTTATTAGCTCACGCGGAAGCTTGCCGCCGCCTCGCGCAACCGGTCCATCAATTCGTGTTCCAACGCGGCATTCAGCGCGCGCGCGCGCGCCTCGAACGCATTGCGCCTCTCATTCATCTCGAAATGACTGCGACCACGGCGGGTGCGAATGGCGGAACAGATGCCGCGCGCGACGAACTCATCGCGGAAATTTTGCCGCACGCGCTCGCGCTGTTCGAACGTTTCCTGCCCAAGGGGCTGGCGCGTGGTCAGTGGCTCACGCAACATCCCGCGCCCGGCGAATTCCGCGCGCTCGGTCAAGTCAATACCTGTTCGCTGGCGATCACTCTCAGCAGTTCCGCGCGACCCACGCGCAATGAATTTATTGTCCTCGGCGCGCAGGGCAGCGGTCGCGCCGATTTGTTTCACGGGTTCGCGATTTTTGAAAATGCGCGCGTCTCGCGTTCACGCAAACTCTGGCAACCCTTTGCGTCGGCTGGTTCGCTCTTCACTGCCGCGAGTACAAACCTCGCCGCGCGCGGGCTAGGCAACGAGCCGGCTTATCCGGGCTTGCGCGAACTGATCCGCGCTTTTTATCAAGCGATTCGTAGCGAAGCAACTGCCCCATTCGCGCGGGAAGAAATTATCGCCATCGCGCGCGCACGCGATGAACTGCTCGCGCGGTTTTGAACTCTGCTATAATCTCCGCGCACCTATGGCGACCACCGAATCATCCGACCATCTGCCGACGCAAACGGTCGAGCTTTCGATCATCGTCGCCGCGTCGAACTCGCAGCGGACTCTGCCTGAATGCCTGACGACCGTACAAAAGCAAATTGACAGCGATTCTGTTGAGCTTATGGTTGCCGCCAATCCCGCCGACGCGCGCCTTGTGCGCGAGAAATTTCCTGACGTTCGCATTATCGAATCCGAGCGCCCGCGGCTCATCCCGGAGTTGTGGGGCAGGGCAATCGCGCAGGCGCGCGGGCGCGTGATCGCGCTGACCGTCGCATCGTGCATTCCCGACGCGCGCTGGGTCGAACAAATTTTGCGCGCGCATCAGAACGATTACGCCGCGGTCGGCGGCGCGATCGAAAGCGCGGCGGGCGCGAATCTAGTGGATTGGGCGGTGTACTTTGTGCGCTACACGCCGTTTATGCTGCCGTTCCAAGCCGGACCGGTAATCGAAGTCCCCGGCGACAATGGCAGTTACAAGCGTGACGCGATCAAGGAGCAAATGGCAGCAATCGCCGCGCGCGGCTTTTGGGAAACAGAAATTAACGCGCGGCTGCGCGCCCAAAAACAAACGCTGTGGCGCAATCCGCGCGTGATCGTTTACCATAAAAAGTCATTCACCTTTGCAGGATTTACGCGCCAACGATTTGAGCACGGGCGAATATTTGGACGCACGCGCGCCGCGCACTCCTCGCTCGCGAAACGCGCCTTTTACATTCTCGCCTCACCCGCGATTCCCTTTGCTTTTCTCGCGCGCATCCTGCGGAATCTCGCGCGCAGGCGACGACACTTGCTGCCGTTCGTGATCTCGTTTCCGCTAACGTTTTGGTTTTTGCTCTGCTGGGCAGCGGGTGAATTGTTGGGCTTGCTCGGTGGCTAACTCTCTTGACGTTCTGTTCGCCGCGCCTGTTCGTTCGCCCCGCCTCGAAATCTGTCTTACAGCCCTCGCCCGCGAACTCGAAAACAATCCAACCGAAGCGACCGACATCACTCTCACCGTCGCGCACGCGGGGAATCTTCCCGCGCGCCTCGCGAAAAATTTTCCGCGCATTGTGTGGATTGAATGCGACACACGCGCCACCGCTCCAGAGTTGTGGAGCAAGGCTATCAATACCACCTGCGGCGAGTCCCTCGCGATTCTCGATACCGAATGCGCGGTGGCGGAGGGCTGGCTGAATGACGCGCGCAACGCGATTGCCACTGCGCCCAAGCTCTTGGGGGGAGCGGTCGAGCCGCGCGGGTTGACTTCGCGCGCGGCGTGGGCGGCGTACTTTTGTGTTTACGGCGCGTTCATGCTGCCACTGGCTGACGGCACGGCGCACGAGTTGCCCGGCAACAATTTAGTCCTGCGACGCGAAGTACTGGGACTCGCGCCCGAGTACGTCACTCCGCGTTTTTGGAAAGCATATTTCGTGCGCGCGCTGAACGCCCAAAATATTTTCGGCGTGAACGCGCCCGCGCTCGTGGTCTATTATGAAAAAAATTATCCCGCGCGCGCGTGGTTGGCGCGGCGAGTGTTGCACGCGCGCTGCTTTGCCGCGATGCGCGTAAGGCGCGCTTCTTTTTTCGCGCGCGCGTGTTTCGGTCTGCTCGCGCCCGCGCTCCCATTGCTTCTAATCGCGCGACTCGCGCGCACTGTATTTCAGAAACGACGCCATCGCCGCGAGTTCTTGACTGCGCTGCCGTGGATTTTCGCCGGACTCTCCGCGTGGGCGTATGGCGAATGGCTGGGCTACTGGTTCGGTGCAGACAAGAGCTGCGAGGAGATTTTTTGAAATGCAGCTGTGCCGTTATAATGTTTTCGCGCACGGTCGCTACAACTTATGAAATCAGTTTTGAAACATACTACAACTCATTTCAAAAACCCGATTCCGCGCGGGAGAACGAGTCAAAATGACAAGCCGCCGCGCAATTTCCATCAAGAAATTTCATTTTTGAAATGAGTTGTATAGACTTTGCTTGAAATACTCTCGCTCGTCTACTCTGCCTTGACTCCCAAACTTTCAATCGTCATCGCCTCCATCAATGACGCGGACTCGCTCGCCGCATGCATTGCCTCGTTCGCCAATCAGGCGCGCGGCGATGAAATCGAAATCGTCGTGGCGGAATCATCGGTCGATGGCGCGGCGGAGAAAATCTGCGCGCAGTATCCGTCGGCGCGCTTGCTCCATTCTGCGGAAGCGAAATCGATTCCCGAATTGCGCGCGGTTGGTTTGTTGAATGCGCGTGGCGAAATTCTCGCGATGACCGAAGACCACTGTCTCGCCGAGTCGCATTGGGTTGAAAATATTTTGCGCGCGCATTCCGAAGGAACACATCAGGTCATTGGCGGCGCGGTGGAAAATGCCGCGACGCAGCGCCTGATTGATTGGGCAGTTTACTTTTGCGAATACGGGCGCTATATGCTGCCGCTCGCCGCGGGCGCAACGAATGATTTGCCGGGACCGAATGTTTCGTACAAACGCGCAGCGCTGGATGAGTTTCGTGATTTGCTCGAACCCGCGACGTGGGAACCGTTCTGGCACTGGCGCTTGATGAGTCGCGGCATCCAGTTGATCAATGATCCGCGCGTGGTGGTGTATCATCGCAAAAATTTTACTCTGCGCGGATTTTTGAGCGAGCGCTATCATTACGCTCGCTCCTTCGCGGGACGGCGCGTCGCGGGGGTTTCCTTCGTCCAGCGCGCGATGTTCACACTGGCTGCCCCGCTCTTGCCGCCGCTGTTGCTCTGGCGCATCATTGCGCGTGTGCTGAAAAAAGGACGACGTCGTCGCGAATTATTTCTCTCGCTGCCGTACATTATTTTGTTCACGCTGAGTTGGTCGTTGGGCGAATTCATCGGCTATGCGTTCGGCGCGGGCGATAGTCTCAATAAGATTCAGTGAAAGTATCGGCAAATCGAAATGTATTGGCTCGCCCCAGAAAGTTTAGCAAGTTGCGAGCTATGATAATTTTTTTTGTCCGCGTTCGACCGCGTTCATCCGCCTCCAATTCCCTTGATGAATAAACACGTCGTCATCCTCGGCGCGGGACCGGCGGGACTCACCGCCGCGTACGAGCTTGCAAAAAAAGGCATTACTTCGACGGTGCTCGAAGCGGACCGCGTCGTCGGCGGCATCGCGCGCACCGAGAGCTACAAAGGATACCATTTCGACATCGGCGGTCACCGTTTCTTTACCAAGATGAGTGAAGTAAATCGCTTGTGGGATGAAATTATGGGCGACGACTTTATCGAGGTGCCGCGTCTCTCGCGCATTCACTATTATGGCAAATACTTTTATTATCCGCTGCGCCCGCTCAACGCGTTTTTTGGGATCGGGCTGGTGAACAGTCTCTGGGTGACGCTCAGTTATTTACACTCGCGCCTTTTCCCCACTCTGCCGGAAGAAAATTTTGAAGCGTATGTGACGAACCGTTTCGGGCGCCGCCTCTACTATATTTTTTTCAAGACCTATACTGAAAAAGTTTGGGGCATCCCGTGCAGCGAAATCCGCGCGGAATGGGCAGCGCAGCGCATTCGCGGGCTCTCCTTCACCTCCGCCGTGATCCACGCGCTGGTCAAGTCGCGCAGCGACAATATCAAATCACTCATCGACCAATTCAAGTACCCGCGACTTGGACCCGGTATGATGTGGAACAAATTCAAAGAGCGCGTGGAAGCCGCCGGCTCGCGCGTGTGTTTGGACTCGCCCGTCAGGCGTGTGCAGCGGCGCGGTTCGCACATCGAGAGCGTGACGGTGTCGCGCGACGGCGTCGAAGAAACGGTCAGCGGCACCGATTTCATCTCGACGCTGGCGCTGCGCGATCTGTTGCAGATGCTCGAGCCGCCGCCGCCCGACGACGTTCTGCACGCGGCGAACAATTTGAAATATCGCGACTTTTTGACCGTCGTTCTGATTATGAATCGCCGCGAGCTGTTTCCCGACAATTGGATCTACATTCACACGCCGCATGTTTTCGTCGGGCGCATCCAGAATTTCAAAAACTGGAGCAAGGAGATGGTGGCGGACCCGAATATGACCAGTCTCGGTCTGGAATATTTTGTCTCCGAGGGCGATGAACTCTGGTCGATGTCCGACGAGCAGTTGATCGAACTGGGCAAGAAGGAATTGGAATTTTTGAAATTGGCAAAGCCAGATGAAGTGGTGGACGGCACGGTCAAGCGGATGAAAAAGGCGTATCCCGTGTACGATTCCACCTATCGTGAGAATCTCGCCATCGTGCGCGGCTATCTCGACGCCTTTGATAATTTTCAAACGGTCGGGCGCAATGGGCTGCACAAGTACAACAATCAGGACCATTCGATGATGACCGCGCTGCTGGCGGCGCGCAATATCTACGGCGAGCATCACGACATCTGGTCGGTGAATACCGAGCTGGAGTATCACGAGGAAATGCACGCCGAAGCGGAAAACGAAACCGCGCCGATGTCCGTACCCGGGATTCCGGCGATTGAGGAATAGGGACGGGAGATGTCAGATGACAGATATCAGACAACAGGGAACAAGCATAGCGTCAATCTGTAGTCTGCGGTCTGTAATCTGTAATCTGTAATCTGTAATCTGTAATCTGAACTCTGACCTTGCGTATCGGCATCGACGGCGGCACCTGGGGCAACGCACGCGGCTATGGACGATTCACTCGCGAACTGCTCGACGCGCTCGCGAAAATCGACCTGCGAAATTCGTACACCCTATTTCTCGACCCATTCACGGCAACGGACGGTATTCCGCGCAATATCGAAATCATCACAGTGCCGATTCACGCCTCGCCGTCGCGGGCGGCATCGGCAGACGGTTTTCGCTCGCCACGCGATATGTGGACGTTCAGCCGCGCGCTGGCAAAGACACCCATCGATGTAATTTTTTTCCCGTCTGTCTACACCTTCGTGCCGGTGCTGCGAAAAATGAAATGCGTTGTGACGATCCACGATGTCATCCCGGAACGGTTCCCACAATATGTTTTCAAGAACGCGCGGGCGCGCTTGTTCTGGACACTCAAAACGCAATTGGCAGTACGGCAGGCGACGCGTGTGCTGACCGTTTCCGAACACGCGCGTCGCGGCATTGAAAAATATTTTCAGCTCGCGCCCGAAAAAATTTGCGTGACGAGCGAAGCCCCGGCACACGCGTTCCGTCCAATCGCGGATCGGGCGGCGGTGCGCGCCGCGCTCCAGCGATTCCGCATCTCGCCCGACGCGCGCGTGGTGATGTACTTGGGCGGAATCACGCCGCACAAGAATGTGTCGATGCTCGTGAGTGTGTTCGCAGAATTGATCCGCGACGAAACATTTGCGGATCTAAAATTGCTCATCGTCGGAGATTACGCGGGCGAAGTTTTCTATTCCGAATTTCCCGCACTGCGCGCGCAGGTGGACGGCTCCTGTCGCGACGCGGTAATTTTCACCGGCTATGTTGACGACGACACCGCAGCGCATTTACTGAACGGTGTGCAGGTTTGCGTGCTGCCGTCGCTCGACGAAGGTTTCGGTTTGCCGGGAATCGAAGCGGCGGCGTGCGGCACACCCGTCATCGCGACGCGCGCCAGCGCGCTGCCCGAATTACTGGGCGACGCGGCGCTGTATATTGATCCGACGCGACCGGAGGAGTTGCGCGCGGCGCTGGAACGGGTATTGCAGGATGAAGCATTACGAAGCAAAATGCAGCAGCTTGGCATCGAAAATGCGCGCAAACTGACTTGGGAAGCGGCGGCAGAGCGCGTGCTGCAAGTTTTTGGCGAACTGGCTTGACGCGCGAGTGGCTATGAAATTCTGCATGGTCACGACGTTTTACCCGCCGTACCACTTTGGCGGCGACGCAACCTATATCTATCGGCTCACGAATGAACTGGCGCGGCGCGGGCATCACGTCGATGTGATTCACGACCGCGACGCGTACTATCTCGCGCACCGAGCTGAGCCGACCGCGCATTTTGAAAATCATCCGAACGTGACCGTGCACGCGCTCAAATCAAAATTTGGCGCGCTCTCGCCGCTCGCGACTCAGCAGACCGGACAGCCGTACTTTAAACCGGAAATCAAAAAGCTGCTCGATTCAAATCAGTACGATGTGATTCACTTTCACAACGTTTCGCTGATCGGACCAAGCGCGTTCCAGTACGGTGACGCGATCAAGTTGATGACGCTGCACGAACACTGGCTGGTGTGTCCGATGCACGTCCTGTGGAAATTCGACCGCGAGGTCTGTACGCATCAAGACTGTCTGCTGTGCACCCTTCACGGCAAACGTCCGCCACAATTGTGGCGTTACACCAATTTTCTGAATCGCCAACTCGCGCGCATCGATCAGTTTATCTCGCCGAGTCGCTTTACGCGCGACAAGCATCACGAGTACGGGATGCGATTTCCAATCACGGTGCTGCCCTACTTTTTACCGCGCCAGCTGGATTCGGAAAATCCGATGGCGGCGGAATCCGCGCGACCGTACTTTTTATTCGTCGGTCGTCTGGTCAAAATCAAGGGGCTGCAAACGCTCATTCCGATTTTCAAGAATTATCCCGACGCGGATTTGATCGTCGCGGGCGAGGGAGAATACGCGCCCGCGTTGAAGGAACTCGCGCGCGATCTGCCGAATGTAAAATTTGTCGGCGCGCAGCCGCACGCGAAATTGCGCGCGTTATACCAGGATGCGATCGCGGTGATTATGCCCTCGATTTGTTACGAAGTGTTTGGCATCGTGCTGATCGAAGCGTTCGCGCAAAAGACGCCGGTGATCGTGCGCGACCTGGGTGGAATGCCCGAAGCGGTGCAGGACTCGAACGGCGGATTTATTTTTCGCACGGACGAGGAGCTCGTGCAGGCGATGATGCGCTTGCAAAATGATGGAGAGTTGCGCCGAACGCTCGGCGAGAATGGCTATGCGGCGTATCTGCGATTGTGGAACGAAGAGCCGCACCTGAAAAAATATTTTGAGATCATCGAGAGCGTGGCTGAGCGTAAGAGAACACAGATCAACACAGATAAAAATATTCTCGAATCGGCTCTATCCGCGTGAACCCGCGTCCAATTCTCTTGTGGAACCATTACGAGTTG
Organism: Anaerolineae bacterium; assembly: GCA_038253185.1. Classification (GTDB taxonomy): domain Bacteria; phylum Chloroflexota; class Anaerolineae; order UBA4142; family SHND01; genus JBBSHK01. The sequence goes on from JBBSHK010000008.1 coordinate 12,179, forward strand.
CTCTGATTGGCTGTGGTGAAATCGGCGCGGTGCGCGCGGACGCAATGGCGCGCACGAAGGCTGCGCGTCTCGTCGTCGCGTGCGATGTGGATTCCGCGCGCGCGGAAAGCGTTGCGGCGAAACATCACTGCGCGGCGTCGAGCGATTGGCGCGCGACGATAACGCGCGACGATGTGGACACCATCGACGTGGCGACGCCGACCAAGTGGCACGCCGAGATTGCGATTGCTGCCGCGCAAAATAAAAAACATCTGCTGGTAGAAAAACCACTGGCGCGCAATGTGGATGAAGCGCGGCGGATGGTCGAGACCGCGCGCGCAAGCGGCGTGAAATTAAAGACCGGCTTCAACCATCGCTACTATCTCGCAGTGGAAGCGGCAAAGCGCGCGCTGGATGCGGGCGAGATTGGCGAGTTGATGTTCGTCCGCAGTTACATCGGGCACGAAGGCGGACCCGATTTTTTGAGCAAGTGGATGACGAACGCCGAGATTGCCGGCGGCGGCACGCTGCTCGATAACGGCATTCACATTCTCGATCTCACGCGCTATTTTCTGGGCGAAATCGCGGAGGCGGAAGGTCTTGTCACGACCGCGCGTTGGGATGTTTCACCGCTTGAAGATAATGCCTTTGCGATTTTTCGCTCGACCGAGGGCAAGATTGCATCGGTGATGTCCAGCTGGACCGAATGGGCGGGCTATCGCTTTATGATCGAAGCGTACGGCGCGAATGGATTTGTGCGCGCGGCATATCCTCCGATGCGCGCGACCATTGGCGTGAATCACACTGGCGGCAAGCCCGCGCGCAAACGTCATTTACTCTTTCCCAAATTTCAAATTCAGGAACGGCTGTACAGTTACTGGTTCACCTCACGCACCACCTTTGCGCGCGAGTTCGAGGATTTCGCGAAGGCGATTCGCAACGACAAGCCGGTTTTTTCCAGTGGCGTGGACGGTTTGCGCGCGAATGAAATGGCGCAGGCAGTGTACGAATCGGCGCGGCGCGGTGTGAGAGTACGACTCTAATGTTCAAATCCGCAATCCGCAATCGTCTTCCCATTCTCACTTATCATTCGCTTGACGACAGCAGCTCGCCTATTTCGATCGCGCCCGCGCGGTTTCGTTCGCAGATGGAATATTTGCGAGCGATGGGTTGGCGAACGCGTCGGCTGAACGAACTGCTCGCGGGTCGCGCGCGCGGGGAATGGGACGCGCGTACGCTCGTGCTTACGTTCGACGATGGCTATCAGAATTTTTTCGAGCACGCGCTGCCGATCCTGAACGAGTGCGGCTTTACGGCCACGGTGTTCCTCGTGAGCGATTTCGTCGGTCGCACAAACGATTGGCGCGGTCAGCCGCGTTGGGTGCCGCGTTTACGGCTGATGGATTGGGCAAACTCGAAAAGAATTGTCGAGGCGGGAATGGAAATCGGCGCGCATTCGTGCACTCATCCCCACCTAACGCGATTACCACTGGCAGAAGCCGAGCGCGAGATTGCCGAGAGCCAGCAAGCGATTGAAAATCAGCTTGGATGCGCCGTTGTCTCATTCGCCTATCCGTACGGTGAAAGCTCGCTCGCTCTGGAAACGATCGTTTCAGAAAACTTTCGCGCAGGATTCGGTACCCACCTCGGATTTGCGAATTCGCACTCGCGCGCGACTTGCTTTGAACGCATCGACATGTACTATTTGCGCGACCCGCGCTTTTTCCACGCGCTGAATTCCGGCTGGATAGATTCGTATTTACGCGTGCGCGGGTGGATAAGAAAAGCGAGAGGGCAAACTTGATGGCAAGCGATCAGATGGCTTCAGAGACACTGACCAACAACCCGCAATCCGCAACGCCGCAGGGACTTTTAGTCCGCAATCCGCAATCGATCCAATTCGTTTGTCCGATTTGCAAGGGTGAGTTGGAGCAACAACCCGACGCGTACTTTTGCGCGCGCGACGACAAGACCTATCGCATTACACTCGGCATTCCTGACTTTCGCGTGTTCCCCGACCCGTACATCGGTTTCGACGCGGAGGATGACAAGACCGCGCGCATTGTCGAAGAATATCCGCGACGCACCTTCAAAGAGCTGGTCGAATTTTATTATAGCATCACGCCCGAAGTGCCGCCCGATTTGGCGAAAAAATATATGCGGCACGTTTTCAGCGGCGTTGTGCGCGCGGAGAGCGCGCTTGAAGAAATTCAGCAGCAGTCCCATTCCTCGGCGCAGGAAACTTTTCTCGAAATCGGCTGCGGCACCGGCGGCTTTCTCGTCGCCGCGGCGCAAGTATTCGATCAGGTGATTGGTCTCGACATCGCACTGCGCTGGTTGATCATCGCGAAAAAGCGGCTGGAAGAAGAGGGGCGCGGGGTGAAATTGATCGCCGCGTGCGCGGAATATTTACCGTTCCGCGATAATTCATTCCAGCTCGTGGTGGGCAGCGATGTGATCGAGCACACCAAAGGACAGGTCGAGCTTTTGCGCGAATCGTATCGCGTGCTGGATCGAGACGGCGCGCTGTTTCTCGCCACGCCCAATCGCTGGAGTCTCACCCCCGAGCCGCACGTCAAAGTGTGGGGCGTTGGCTTCTTGCCGAAAAAATTGCGCGCGCCGTACGTGCGCTGGGTGCGAAAAATTCCGTACGAGAATATCAGCACGCTGAATTATTTTGATGTGCGACGCCTGATCGCGCGGACGAATTTTGGACGCTGGCAGATTCTGCTGCCCGAATTTCATCCCGCGCACACGGCGCATCTTTCGCGTTGGGAACGCGCAATCGTGCCGCTCTATCACCTTGTAAAATCGCTGCCCCTCATCAAAGGTTTTTTGTACATCTTTGGTCCGCTGTTTCACATCATCTGTTTCAAAACGCAGTCGCCAGTCGACAGGAGTTAGTCGCCGGTCGATAATAAGACTTGCACCATTTGCATTTTGTTTTCCTGCAGGAGGGATTATCTCTTTTAATCTGCCGCGCGCTTCCGACATCTCCCTCATCGTTCCCGTATTCAACGGCGGTGAAAAATTTGCGCGCTGTCTGGACGCCCTCGCCGCGCTCGCGCCACCGCCGCGCGAAATTATTGTAGTGGACGATGGTTCAAGCGATAACTCGCGCGCGCTGGCGGAAAGAATGGGCGCGCGTGGTTTGCAAACCGCGCGCCCGCGCAGTGGTCCGGCTGCCGCGCGCAATCTCGCAGCGGAACAGGCGCGCGGCGCGATTCTGTTTTTCGTGGACGCGGATGTAAGAGTGAACGCGGACGCGGTGGCGCGCGTAGTGGAAGCTTTCACGAGCGATCCGGGTCTCGCCGCGATCTATGGCTCGTATGATGAATTTCCACCCGCGCGCAATTTTGTGTCGCAGTATAAAAATTTGTTTCACCATTACGTGCATCAAGAATCTTCCGGCGCGGCGACTTCGTTTTGGGCGGGCTGCGGCGCGATCCGGCGCGATATTTTTTTACGGCTCGGCGGATTTAGTGCCGATTACAAACGCCCCTCCATCGAAGACATCGAGCTGGGTTACCGTTTGAAAAAATTGGGCTATCGCACGTATCTGGTCAAGGATTTGCAGGTCACGCATCTCAAGCAGTGGACCTTGAAATCGCTGGTCGAATCCGACGTACGCGACCGCGCGCTGCCGTGGACGCAATTGATTTTGCGCGACCGCGAATTTCCTGCCGATCTGAATCTGAAAGCGTCACACCGTGTCAGCGTCGCCCTCACGTACGGATTTGTAGCGTCGGTTGTTCTTTCGATGGCTGCTCCCCTCGCGCGAATTTTTGCAGGACTGAGTGCGGCGGCGCTGCTGCTGCTCAACTTGCCACTTTACAAGTTTTTTGCGCGACGGCGCGGTTTTTGGTTCGCGCTCGCCGCGATCCCGCTGCACTGGTTCTATTATCTCTACAGCGGGTTGGCATTTGCGCTGGGGGTCGTGCTCTGGCTAGAAACGCGACGCCGCGCGCGACGAACGGCGAATGGGCATTTGCGTTGATGCTCGCCGTTTTCTCTAACCAATCAAGCTGTGTTATATTCCTGCTCGCGCCAGCCCGCTTGAAAGCACCTTCCTCGTTAAAGCTCCTAACAAAATGTGTGCCGAATCAATCAACTGTGCGAGATTAAGCACAAGGGGCGAAAATTTCGTAACCGGTTCTTCATTTTGTTAGGAGTTTTAAGGCTAGATGAAACGCGTCCTCCGCAATTTTTCCGCGCTCTCTTTTGCCGAAGCCATCAAAGCCGCTTTGGGTGGAATTGTGACAATCTATCTTGCGCGCACACTCGGCGCAGATGGATTCGGGATTTATGGTTTCGCGATTGCGGTGTTGGGCTATTTCGAAACAGCGGTTGACGGCGGAATGACGCTGCTCGGAATGCGCGAGATTGCCCGAGACCGCGCGCACCTGCGCTCGCATGTGCAGACTATTTTGGGCTTGCGACTTGTGCTGGCGACCCTCGCGCTGGCATGCCTCGTGCTGTTCGTCCAGCTGGTGCCCAAGCCGGAAGAGGTCAAGCGCGTCGTGCTGCTCACGGGTTTTTCACTCTTTACGTACGCGCTGCTGCTCGATTGGGTCTTTTACGGATTGGAGCGGGCATCGTTCGTCGCGATTGCGAATGTGCTAAAGATGATGGTGTTCGCAGGCGCGGTTCTGCTCATCGTGCATGGGCGCGAACAGGTGTGGCTGTTGCCTCCGCTGTTGGCGAGTGGTGAATTCAGCGCAGTCTTGCTGATGTCCGCAATTTTCGTTTCACAGTTCGGTTTCATTCGACCCGGGATTCAGTGGCGCGCGTGGCGCGAGGTGTTCGTCCAAAGTTTGCCCATCGGCTTGAGTCACGTTTTGCGGTTTGTGAATTATTCGTTCAACGTGATTTGGATCGGATTGGCGCTCAACGAGGTCTCTGTCGGCTGGTTTGTCAGCGCGCAAAAGCTGGTGCTGTTCATGCTCGGTTTCGGCACACTGTATTTTTTCGCGTACCTGCCTTCGGTCGCTCACGCGCTGCGCGAGGGACCGGCGGCTGTTGAGCCTCTGCTCACGCGTTCCATTCGCCTCACC